>JAGLWV010000072.1 GCA_023133225.1 Candidatus Aminicenantota bacterium
GCGGCCATATTGCAAAAGAAAACAGAAAAACACAAGAGGAATTCCAATGCATCCAGTGCGGACATAATGAGAATGCAGACCTAAACGCAAGCACAAATATCTTAGCCGAAGGACATTCCGTGATAGCCTGTGGAGTGGAAACAATAGTATCCACAGCGAAGCAGGAACTCCAAATACGAAAGCCGGAAACCGGTATAAGTTGGAGAATCCCCTCGCTTTAGCGATGGGGAGTTGTCAAAAATCTTGATGAAAGGTTTTATTTTCATAAGAAATCATTGAGGGGAAAAATTTATAGACAGAGTTGATCTGAAGGAGGAAAGATGAGAAAAATAAAAACATGGATTCGGAAACATTTTGAATTATCCATTGTTATTTTGATCTTAGTCGGAATTTTAGTCACAGCCTTTCTTGTCTACAATAAACTAGGTTTTCTCAACTTCTTTTTCCTTCCTGTCATCCTTTCAGGATATTTTCTTGGGAAGAGAGAGGCCATTTTGACTGCAAGTTTTTGCGTTGTTTCGGTGATTCTCTACCAATTTTTCATGAATTTTTCACAAGGACAGAGATGGCACCCCACTCTCGATGAACTTACCTCTATCATTTCCTGGGCGAGCTTCCTGATTTTGACCGCGGCGATCATCGGAATCCTTACTGAACAGAAAGAGCGCCGGATTAAAAAAATGAGCAGATCCTATATAGGAGCGCTCAAGATCATGCTCAAATATTTTGAAGTTGCGGATGAGGAAAAGCCCCATTCCTTAAGGGTCTCTCATCTTTCTGGAAAAATTGCCCAGACTGCAGGTCTCAGCACCACGGAAGTGGAAAATATAAAATCCGCTGCTCTTCTTCATGAAGCAGGAGACCTGCAATCCAGTCTTCTCTTCTTTGAAGAGGTTGTCGATTTTATGTCAGGTGATATAAATATCTCTGAGACACAAACGATAGACAAAGAACAGATATTGTTGAGCACAACGGCTTCTCTGTTGAGCGCAATTAAACCTCTTCTCTCCGGCTATTACCAGCATTATGTCAAAGAAGCAGATAATCTGGATAAAAGTTTAAACGAAATTCCTGTAGGCAGCAGCATCATTGCTATTGCTAATCTCTATGATAAAATCGTCTCTCAGGTTCCGAGTTCTCTGGGAGGAGTAGAGATTGGTTCCTTGGAAGATATTGAAGGTCTTTCAGGGCGGAGTTTCCCAGTTTCCTTCGTCCGAGCCCTTAGAGAGGCTGTAAAGGCTTCCTGACCCAGGTCTTTCATGCAGGTCAACCTGGATAGCTAAAACATCTATTTTCCGATGTCAAAAATTTTTAGGCGGGTGAACCTCGCCTTATTTTGAGTAAAGCTAGAAAAAATTTAGAAAGGAGGAGAGATGAGCTTTAAAAAAACGACTTTATTTTTCATTATCTTTTTCTTTGCTTCTTTGCATTTTTTGGTTTCCGGGCAAAGAAAATCTTCCCTTGATGATTTGGCTTCACTGAAGAGTTATCAATCCAAGAGAGTTTCAAGCTATGACAGAGCCGGAAAAAATGCTGACCGTTTGGTGATTAAACCTGGAGAGACTGCAGTGATTGCCCGCATCGAGGGCGCAGGAATCATTAAGCATATCTGGGTGACTATCTCGTGTAAAGATCCTATGCTGCGTCGCAATGCGGTTCTGCGAATGTACTGGGATAAGGAAGAGAATCCGAGTATCGAATGCCCCATCGGTGATTTCTTCGGTCAGGGCTGGGGAGAGAAATATTCCCTTATATCTCTTCCCCTGGCCGCTGCTCCTAAGAGTGGAAATGCTATGAATTGCTATTTTCCGATGCCCTTTGGTAACGGAGCCTTAATGACTGTGGAAAACCAGTCCGAAGAGCAGATTGATGCTTTCTATTTTTATATCGATTATGAAAAACATGATTCTTTAGATCCTGGTCTGGGAAGATTTCATGCCTTCTGGAACAGGGAGTTGACAGAACCTTTGCCCGAAGGAGAAAATGAGTGGAGCGTATTGGGTCCCCAGAAAGCCAACATCGATGGCGCAAGAAATTATTTCATCGCAAACATTGAAGGCAAAGGACATTTTGTGGGGATCAATTATTATGTGGATAGCCCCTCGCCCATCTGGTATGGAGAAGGAGATGACATGTTTTTTATTGACGGTGAGAAGTGGCCTCCTTCCCTTCACGGCACAGGTACTGAGGATTTCTTCAATTCCTCCTGGTGTCCCAAGGAAATATACATGCATCCCTATTTCGGCTATCCCCGCATCAATAACGAAACAGGCTGGCTGGGAAGAACGCACTGCTATCGTTTCTTCCTCGAATCCCCAATCGCTTTCGAAAAATCGTTAAAAGCCACCATCGAACATGGTCACAACAATTGTCTGACTCTTGATTTGGTAACCGTAGCATATTGGTATCAGAGAGAGCCTCATAAGCCTTTTCCCAAGATGAAGCCTAAAGAGGAGCGGCAGAATATGGAAGCTATCGGGCCTGTGCAGATTCATAAATGGCGGGATGCCTGGCGAAAGTCCCTCGGCAGTCAAAAACTCTGGGGGAACGAAAAAAAGAAAAACGGAGACTAAAGCTTTAGGAGTTGATTTATCGGTCTCTCTGCCTATGACTTTTGAAAGAGAGCCAAAAATTATAACAATATATTTAATGCTTTTGGGGCTACTGATACTTCGAATTCCTTGATGTCGGATAAGATAAAGCCGTCAATTTGAAGGTCTATTGGATGTTCCGGGCATACTCTAATTGATTCTGTCCGGATCAATTCGACTTCTTTCTGTCTTACATGTGCTCCTTTTAATGCCATGATTCCAATCTTAAGGACTTTGAAAAATGAAGATGTTTTGATGATACATCCATCTACTTTTCCATCAAAAGGGGAGGCATCAGGGATTAGTTTTAATCCATTGGCAACGTAGGGAGTATTTAAAAAAACGAGAAGAGAAACACTATATTCTTTTCTCATTTGATTATACTCAATGGACAATTTTCTGGGCAGTTTCTTTTTTGAAAAAGAATCGTAAATTCCCAATACTCCAGGAATTTTTTGCCCCAGCAATCTGCTTTTCAATCCAGTTTCATTATTTCTTTTGAAATTCTCAACATATTGTGTGACTGTCGTTCCCAATCCAAGGCTTAACTGTGCAAGAAAATAATATGGCTCTGAAATTCCAGGTAATCTGAGTAGTCCGGTATCAATTTTTTTTACTTTTCCTCTTTTAATGGTATCACAGGCTGATCTTGTTTTATGAATTCCAAGTCCCCGGACAAAATCATTGGTAGACCCGGTTCCAATCGTTCCAAATGTATTCCTTCCTCCGCGATCTAAAATTTCTTTAACAATAATATTAAAAGTGGTGTCTCCCCCCACCCCAATAATAGTCTGATATTTTGCAATTGTTTCCTGAGCTAATTCCCTCAGGTGATGTTCGCTTTTAGAAATAAATAAATCATATTTGATGTTATTATTTTTAAAATACTCTTCAATTTTATTCTTTTTATGTAAAGATTTCCCCCCTCCGGAAGAGGGATTTAACAAAACAGCCATCTCTTTCATCGATATTGATTCTAGCAAAATTAATAAATAGAATAAAGCATATCGAAATCCTCTGTCTCATTTTTTGGGAGCTTATCATATACTCAGAAACTGAGTAACAGAGCCAAGAAGTTACTTGAAATGATAATAATCTACCGTTTCTTTGATTCCATTTTCAAAACTGTATCTGGCACGAAAACCAAAGTCTTTTTCTGCTTTGGCTGTGGAAAAAAGCCAGGGTGTTTGGACCATGACTCGCCAGGCTTTTCTGCCAAAATGGGATTTCATAAGCCCTGCCTTCTTCAACATATCGACGAGCCAGGCTGAAAGATAAATCAATTCCTCCCCTAGTGGAAGATAGAGAGAATCCCCAAAAACATGTTTTTTTATGGTCAAAATGATTTCCCGCCAGGAATAATCTTTCCCATCGGTCAGATAATAAACTTGGCTTTTTGTTTTTGGTGAATGAGCTGCTTTAATGATTCCTTCGGCGAGGTCCTTAACATAGATGAGGCTGGTCGTTTCCTTTTTGTCTTTGAGAATGGGGACAATCCTTTTGTTGATGAGTTTTATTAGAAGTTCAGTCTCCTGTTGCTTGGGGCCGTATACATTGGGAGGACGGATGATTGTAGTGGGGACTAAATCCCATACCTCGCGAACAGCTTCTTCACCTCTGAGCTTACTTCGGCCATATTCAGAGGTTGGTGAGGGAGGTTGGCTTTCTTCAGAGCAGGAATCTGGATGGGATGGTCCTGCGGCAGATATGGAGGAGACATAAACAAAGCGTTTGAGGGATTTGTTATTCTTGAGGCAGGCCAGGGCCAGGTTCCGGGTCAACTGATGATTAGCCATATCATAGACTTTACGGCTGGTGGATCGAATCCGTCCTGCCAGATGAAAAACAAAATCTTGATCCTGAACAGCCTTTTCTAAGCAGCTATAGTCATCAGCCGAGCCAGTCACAAAATGGACAGGGAATTTTTTAAGAAATTCAGCCTGACTTTTAGACCGTACAAGACAGGTCACATTCCAGTTTTTAACCACAAGGTCTTGAACGAGATGGCTCCCGATAAATCCAGTGGCACCAGTCACCAAGGCTTTATACGGCATCTGGCTTTTTCTTCTTTTTTCTTATGAGTATGATAACGACGGGAATATTGATCGCGAGGAGGAGAACAATAAATGTTGCAATAAGCAGATAAGGAGGGATCTTAAAAGCATAGCCGATATAGGCGATAATAAAATAGCGAGGAGTTCTGGAGAGAAAAACGGCAAGGAGGTATTTCCATATGGGGTAATGTGCAAAGACGACTAAAAAACGAAAAGGATAAAAAGGTAAAGGGGTGAATCCTGCAATAAGCAGGGCAATAAAGGGCTTCCTCTTGAAGAGTTCCACAACCTTGCTTTGCCGGATTTTTTTGAGTGCCCTTAAATCTGCAACGTATCTAAAGACAGTGTAGTTAATGGCTTCCGTCGGCAGTGTTCCGGCAATGGCTACGAATGCCACGATAAGAGGAGAATAGAATTCGCCAAAATATAGAATTACTGGCTCGTGAGGAACGACTGCGATCAAAAAATTGGAAGGAAAACTATAGAATAAAAAACCCCATAAATATTTGCTATTCCGAATTGAATCAGAACTGAACCATATGACGAGCAGAGAAAGAACGAGACATACTTCTAGAATAAAGAGGAGGGTTCTAATTTTAGAAGGTGTTTCCTTGGATTTTTCAGGCGAGAGGATTGGTGAAGTATTATTGTTTTTCATTCAGTATTTTGAAAATGATACTGTGTGAGCTAAAGAGTTTATCAGTGATGTTCTCCTTTCAAAAACGAGCTCTCGATCCTTTCGATTCAGAAGCCCTGGGGATCAGATGAATTTTTCTGGGTAAAGGAGGATCAAACTTCCTGTTGCCGTCCACATCGACGAAGACCGGATTTGTGAGAGCATAAGGAAGAATTGCGTCTTCTAAAAGCCCTGTTCTGGATGATCGCTGTAAAACAGGGTAGAGGGTTTCCTTTCCCAGGACTTCAACAGCGATATATGAATCTTTCTTCAGTATCAAACTGAATTGTTTATTAAATTTCTCAATAACCTCTTTTTCCGTTTTTACCGGGAAGATAATTTCCCTTTCTCCGTTCACGATCAGTCTTACATCATCCACTGAGATCCAGGGGGCGCTTTGAACTTTTATCCAGATGTCAACTTTTCCGCTCGAGCATGTAAAGGTATCGCCAGAGGTGTATGTGTCGTTGACTTTAAACTCAACGATGGGACCGTTGCTGGCAAAAGAGCGTCCTTTCTTTATGGAATGAGCAAGGGCGGTCCAGTTCAGGCTGTCTCCCTCTTTTCCTTTATATACAATATAAGTCCGGGAATACCCGGGTTCCTCTCTATCTATGGAATGTGAATCTGAGGAAGCCATGAGGGGAAAATAATACCCCCGGTTCAAAAGATGGAACCAATCCTCGATGGCCTCATAGTTGGAGGAATAGAAATAAGGCCCGTTCATGATTTCCAGCACATCGAAGGATAAGTCGAAATTCTCCCAGGCAAAGGCCGCAGATTCCGGATCAAGCCCGTAATTGTTAAAATAACCCAGTGTCCCGGATCTTGGATGGTTTACCTGGAGAATGGCATCGGGGTCCTTTTTCCGGCTTGCTTCAAAGAGGGGAGAGGTTTCCTCAGAGCGAGGGTCAATGGCTCCGTTGTTTTCCTCCTCCGGTCTGTATTTTAATTGATACGTGTTATAGTGGATCATATTCGAGGTGGTCACCTCATTTCCCAGGATAACTGCCAGATATGTGTTCAAGCCAAACTTCTCAAGTGATGGATAGTAATCTGTGATGCGATTGTGGTCTGTGGCAACAGCCACATCAACACCTTCGGCCACAACAGATTTTATTCTCTCAGATACGCTCATTCCTCCATCCGAGTGAAAGGTGTGCATGTGAGGATCGATTGAAATAAGATTCGGAGTCTTCACCACTTTATCTATACGAAAAATCAACTCTTGTGGTTCATTCTTCAGTATTTCGACAATCTTCTGGTCCATGGAATATTCCGGTCCTCTCGATGCATAGATGAGATAGGTTCCCACGGGCAATTTCACCTCTAATCCCTCTTCCTGTGGGTAACGAGAATTCTTGAAGGATTCCCAGTACCTCCCGCTCTTGCTAGGATCTTCCGGCTTGAAATACGGTGTTTTAGTCGGGGATAGCCCGATAAAGGTGACCTTTCCGGGAACAAATTCTCCCTTGCTGTTAGTGATCTTAACTTTCACTCTACCTAGGGAAGGGTTTTGAAGGACACATGTGTTTTCCTCTTCTGCTCCAACACGAAAGAGCTTTTCGCGGACAGCCGGGAAGAGGTTTGCTCTGACGTTATACGTTCCTTCAGGGATGGGAAAGTTGATCGAGAAGGGATTTTGCAGAAAAGAACGGAAAAAGACGGAAGAAGAAAAAGCATCTCTGACAATAATCTCCATCAGACCTCCTCTGAAGTCTTTAAAATGAAGGGTCGCCTCTTCTGTCTCGATGTTGAAAAATTCATAGATTTTATAGAGCAATATATCGTACCGGGTATCCACCAGCAGGGCGTGACGAATTTCAATATCTTCTTTAGGAGCTAACTTTCCTGGTACATCAGGAGGTTCTTCCTCTTGGATTGGATTCAGGTTAAGCCAGGCTAAATAATGTCCATTTTTCTGGTAAATCCTGAAGGGCAGGTCAGGGTGTTTTTCCCTGTGAAACGGACTGAAGTAATATTTGCTAAAAGGACCAAAATAGACTGAATAATTCAGGTCTTTGAATTCTTTCTTTCCTGTATTAGTCAGAGTTGAAATAATATCTATTCTTCCTGCTTGAGGCGAAAAATGATAGAGAGTCTTTACTCTGGCTTTTTCCCCTTTTTTTCCGGAATAGGAGGCAGAGGCTTCAAAGACAAGAGCACCTTCCCGAGTGGTTTTCCTTAGTTGTTTCACTGAGGAGTAAACAAGGTATTCTCTTTTTCCCTTCACTCTGATAACAGGAGAGCCGATATTCAGCGTGCTTTTTAAGTTTTTCCCAGCCGGAACAAAGCTGATAATACTGCCCATGGCATTGGCCATAGGATAATTGAGTATGGAATAAAAAGTTCTATTGACTCCGCCGAGCAGAGCCAGGTTTTTCCCATCGGATATGAGAAAATCCCCCTTTTTCCATGCACTGCAGAATTTTTCGGGCAGATCATCAGAGCTTTCAATAGCTTTAACCTGGAATTCATTTCCCTGGAGAAATAAGGGAATGAGGAACAAGAGAAGAAGGAAAAGGATTATTTTATGCACTTTCATTGAGTGCCTCCTTTGGGGTGATTGCCGGGTTTTTTAGCACTGCTCTTCATTAAAGAATAATAAACATATACTAAAAAAGAGCTCGTTTCAAATAGTAATATTTGCAAAGGATGGAAGGTTTGGCTAAAATCATCTTACTCTCAGTCTATATTGTTTGGAAAATTCATTCTGTGATGAAAAAATTAGAAAAGATTCACGAGGTCAAAGGGGAAAAGCTTTTATTTAAAGTGGAAACATCGGATGACCACCGGGATTACATGAAGTATGAAGGTTTAAGAAATGAGATTTGGGGAGAGCCAAATGATAGCCTGCCGGGTTCTCGGAATATGAAGTGCGAAAATATCCTTCATGACGGAAGCAGTCTTTTTATAGGTGTCTATGCCGCGGATGAATCTGGAAACTTTGAACAGGATAAAGAACATCTTGTCGGATTTTCTTACGGATTTGTCGGAGTCAATAACAAAGAAATCGCCTTCAAGGCTTTGGATAATCTTCAGTTCTATTCCCAGTATACAGGTGTGCGGAAAGATTTTCAGCATGTTGGTCTTGGGATTTTAATAAAGGAGTTTCAAAGAGAGAATTTGATGGAGGCCTTCGGGATTTATACTATAACCTGTACTTTTGATCCTTTAACAGGAGTTAATGCTTACAGGAATATTCACCACTTTGGAATGGACATTGTCAAATACATAGCGTCCTATTATGGAGAATTTGGAGGATTGTTGAACAGAAGAGATATTCCTACAGACAGGTTTTTCCTTTCTTGGGACCTGAGAAAAAAAAATCAGCTGCCTGATTATGATCTGGAGTCCCTGATCGGTTCAGGAAGTACGGCCGTTCAAGCGGGCACAAAAATGGTCGAAGGCCGGAATGGGATCCTCGAGCTTGAGATGGTTGAAAAGTTAAGCCTTAATCTGGATCAGGAGTTCCTGTTGGCTGAGATTCCCTTTGATTTTTACCGGATGCTCAGAGAGACAGACGTTTCAGAGAGCAAAACGAGGCGCATTCCCCTTGAATGGAGAATGAAGACAAGGAAGGCTTTCAAGAGGCTTCTTGAAAGGAAGTACAAGATCATTGACTTCCGTATGATTGAAGAAAAAAATCGTAAAAGAAGCTTTTACGTTCTAAAAAAAGGGACAGCTTACGATAATATTTATTGATAAGGAGGACAGTTATGGTTAAATCATCACACTCTATAGAGAAAAGAATATTGTCCATAATCCTGATGGCTCTTTTCTCAGGATGTTTCATCTTCGCTCAGAAAGAGGGAAAGCCTCTTGTTCTTCAGGAGATGACCTGGACAGATGTAAGGGATTATTTAAAAACGAGTGACATGGTCATCATTCCTATTGGAGCAACCGAGCAGCACGGCCCGCACCTTCCTCTGGGAACGGATTATTATGAAGCCATGGGTATGTCAAAAAAGATTTCAGCCAGAACAGGAGTGGTCGTGGCCCCGGTTATACTGGCTGGATACAGCGTGTATCATTCCGGATTTCATGGAACGCTCAGTCTTAAACCTGAAACACTGGAGCAGGTTCTTTTTGAAACAGCAGAAATGCTGATCAAGTATGGCTTCCGCCGATTCATGTTTTTCAATTATCATGGCGGAAACCGTGTCGCTGAAAGTAAAGTCATTCACAGGATCAACCACACAACCGAAGCCGTTGCTGTTGCTATCGGGATAGGCGCTCCCTTCAAGAGGTCCGAAGAGAAAATAGAAGGCGTCCTTGACGATCAGCATGCCGGAATCTACGAAACGTCCATCATGCTCTACTTGAAGCCGGAATTGGTAAAGATGGAGAGGGCAAAGAAGCCCGAGTTTAATTTAACACCTCGAATGAGGGAATTGTATATGCTTAGCGAAGAGAATCCTGGATTGATGGCCGTCTTGAATTCACTCAAGGGTGTTCCTGTAGAGACGAAAAAGGGGGGCGCAAGCCATGAGATCTCAAGCAACGGGATCTGGTCTTCCGGCGACCCGAAAAGGGCGACAAAAGAGCGGGGCGAAAGGATCGTAAAAAATATGGTAGATGGTGCTGTCAAATTCATCGAGGTCTGGAAAAAAGCCGAGAAATAAAAACAGAGAGGAGGTAAATTATGGAAGAAATCAGCATACAGGTTGAAAACGCCGCCAAAGAAGCAATAAAAATGGAAATAAACGGCAGAGATTTTTACAATCAAGCCGCAGAGGTCACTCATAATGAGCTAGGCAAAAAAATGTTTCAGAAGCTTGCTCAGGAAGAAATAAAGCACATTGAAACATTCAGCCGCCTGATCAGCTCGATCCTCAAAGGAGATGACTGGCAAAAGTATATTCGAGACGATGAACTCAAAGGGAAGTCCCCCTTGGTTGAAGCGCTGGCTTCCAGGATGAAACACGCAGAGGGGAAGAGTGAAATTGAAGCCCTGAGTATAGCCATGGAGCTTGAGGAGAAGGGCATCGCATTTTACAAGAAGTCTGCCGAGGAAGTGGATGATCCGCAAGCCAGAGAAATTTTTGAAAAAATATGTGAGGAAGAGAGATCCCATTATGACTTGCTCCAGGCCCAGCATGACTCTCTTACAAATTCCGGATTCTGGTTTGATAGTGCAGAGTTCAGGATGGATGGCAAGTTTTAAAAGGTAATATAAAGGTATCTTCGTATAAAAAAAGGAGTTATTCATGAAAAAAATAATAAGGTGTGTTACGCTTTTATCCGTTTTATGCTTTTTGCTGGCATCTTGTGCTCCCAAACAGGTTGCTCTCCAGTATGAGAGAGAATTAGCGACCAAGGCAAGACAGATCCACGACAATGTCCTTACTGTGGACACCCATTGCGACACCCCAATGGTCATGGTCCGGAGTGATTGGGATATTGGAGAACGCCACGAATCCGGCCAGAGAGGAAGCGGAAAAATCGACCTTCCCCGGATGGCCGAGGGAGGCCTGGATGCTGAGTTTTTTGCAGCCTTTATCGGTCAGGGGCCCAGGACTCCGGAGGGATATGCCAAAGCGAGGAAAAGGGCTGACCTTTTATTAGGTGCCATTCACAAGATGTGTGAGGATTACCCGCAGCTTGTGGAACTGGCAACCACACCTGAAGATGCTTACCGCTTGGAAAAAAAAGGGAAGAGAGCGGCTTTTATCGGGATGGAAAACGGATATCCCATCGGAAAAGATCTTTCTTTAGTAAAGGAATATTATGACAGAGGTGTCCGCTATATCACTCTCTGTCATTCCCGCGATAACGATATTTGTGACTCTTCCACAGACAGACGTAATCCTGAGGATAATGGTTTGAGTGACTTCGGTAAAGAGGTTGTCGCTGAATGCAACCGTCTGGGAATCATGGTGGATGTCTCACATATGTCAGACAAATCCTTTTTTGATGTAATAGGAATCACAAAAACTCCTGTTATTGCTTCTCATTCCAGCGTGCGCACACTCTGTGACTCTGCCAGAAACCTCACGGACGAAATGCTTAATGCCCTGGCCGGGAATGGAGGTGTCATTCAGATCTGTATTCTCTCGAGTTATTTAAAGAAAGCCGGGCCGAATCCCAAAAGAGAAAAAGCCATAAAAGCGTTTTCAGAAAAGTATGGATCGTGGAGAGCAATAAAGGATGAAGCCAAACGGAATAAAGTGCGAGAAGAATACAGGAAAATATTCGAGCAGTATCCGAGGGAACGGGCTGCAGTCAAAGACCTTGTCGATCATATAGATTATGTCGTAAAGCTCATCGGAGTGGACCATGTGGGAATAGGAACGGATTTTGACGGAGGAGGTGGAATTGAAGGTTGTGATGATGTCAGTGAAATGCCCAACATCACCGAGGAACTTGTCCGCCGTGGCTATTCCGAGGAGCATATCAGGAAGATCTGGGGCGGTAACTTCATGCGTGTCTTCAGCAAGGTCATTGAAAGTGCAAAAAGAGACAGATAATAAAAGTTTTTCTGCTCTCAACTCATGAGTATAAATTTTTTGCCTTAACTTCCCAGTTGGTTAAGCCTGTTACAAAGCCCTGAATTTGTAAAGGAAATTTACATAAAAAATACTAATACAGCCTGAAAATTCTGTATCTTCCTCATAGTAAAAGAATTATATGCTCTGATGAGTTGGTATAAAATTTGCCTTCAAGTTGATAAAAACTCGAGGATGATTTATCATTTAAATAAGGCAGAATGGTGAAAAAGTTCAAGCTGTTTATAGTTTTCAGTCTGGTTCTTGTTTTATTCTTCGGACTTCCCCTCAAAAACTTCGGAGAAAAAGGCAGAAGCAAAAAACCTCGCTCCGGAGGAGTTTTCCGGCTTAAAGCATTTACTGATGAGTTTAGAAGAGAGCTTGACCCTGTAAGTCCGGATTCTTATATTTTCATCTCAGAACAACTTTTTGATGGATTAGTCAGACTCGACAAGAATTTGAACATAGCGCCCCATCTGGCTGAATACTGGAAAATCTCTCCGGATGGGACTAAATATACCTTTTATTTGCGAAAAGGGATCAAGTTCCATCACGGAGCAGAATTTTCGGCAGAAGATGTCAAATTTTCTTTAGAACGGCTCATCGACAAAAAAACGAACTCCCCCTACTACCAGTTCTTCCTGCCGCGGGTGGTTGGTGCTCAATATTTTCGGGAAGGAAAAACAAAAGATGTCGAAGGATTTAAGGTCTTAGATGATTACACATTCGAGATTCACTGGACAAAGCCTTTTGTTTCTGCTCTGTATCTGATGAGCATGCACTATTGCAAAATTCTTCCTAAGGATCTTGTTCTTGATAAAGAAAGAGGATTTTTCTATAAGCCATCAGGCACCGGGCCTTTCAAGTTTGACTATTGGATAAGAACGACAAAATTGGATATTGCTGGAGTCCGCATGATTCGAAATGAGGAATATTTTGGTGGCAAGCCCTATTTGGATGCGGTGGAATTCTGCCCTCATTACACCCTCGACCATTTTTTTGCTGGAGAGATACATTCTATTCCTGTCCTTACAGACAGATTGCTCAAATCGGACTTTCAGATTTTTCAGGATGGCTTGCTTCACAAAATGTTTTTAGGAATGAGCTGCCACATCCCTCCCCTTGACAGGCCGATTGTGCGAAGAGCCATCTCCTGTGCCATAGACAAAGTGGAAGTTGTCCATGCCGTTTCAGATGTGAGATACCTGCATCAAGTGACGAATAATTATATTCCCCCCAGATTGCAAGGATTTTTGCCCAAAGATGACGAGGTGACTTTTGATGTGGAACAAGCAAAACACATGCTTCGGGAAGCCGGTTTTTCATCTGAAAACAAGTTTCCTGTTTTGACCTTTCTTGTCAGTTTGCCAAGAACAGATTTAAAGTTTAAAATCTACAGAGAACTCAGAAAGCAGCTTGACGCTTTGGGGATAAGATTAAGAATACATTACTATAAATCTTTAGAGGAGCTAAAGAATATCGAAAAACCCAATCTGGTTTACAGCGGAAGATTGATGAATTTTCCTGACCCTGATGATATTGTCCGGCCTCTCTTTTTCTCAAAATCAATTTTTAATGTTTTCCACTATTCCAATCCCGAATTGGACAGGCTTTTGCAGGAAGCTGAGATTGAAAAAAGCAGGACAAGAAGGATAAATCTTTTTCATAAAATTGAACAGATCTTAATCTCTGATGTTCCGGCTTTTCCTCTTTTTACAGTTCAAAACAGGATTGCCATGCAGCCATATGTCAGGGGAGTGGAAGTTCCCCCTCTGGGTTTCTATCACCTGGATACAAAAAAAATATGGCTGGATAAATAAAGGTATAAAAGTGCGATTTCATTTGTCCCTCCGGTCAAGGCTCATGCTTTCCGTAGTCAGTCTGCTCATCATACTTGCAGCGTTAACTTTTTTTATTATCGAACAGAGGGAAAAGAAAGCCATTTTTGATGAACAGAAGACGAAAGGTGTTACAATTGCTAAGTATATTACTCAAATGAACTTAAATGATGTCCTTTTCTGGGACGAAGAGGAGATTAAGATAAGCATCGAAAATCAACCAGACGATGAAGTCATTTATATAATTTTTTACCAACCCGATAAAAAATATTATGTAGCAACTGATTTCATAAATAACTATGATGAGACTTACAGGGCCAGTCTTCTTGAAGGGGAGATCAATGAACAGAGTTCCTTCTTTGATAGAAAAAAATTAAAGGACAGGGAGTCGGAAAAAATTCTGAGCATTCTTGAAGTGGAAGTACCGATATTTGTTAAAGGCTCACCAAGAAACTGGGGTTCGATAAAAATCGGTCTTTCGCTGGAGGAAATGGAGGCTGAGATTCGGGATACCCGTATGAGATTGAGTTTGATCGTGCTTATGGGACTTGTGATTGGTATTTTGGGAGCGGCATGGTTATCGAGAAGAATTACGGAGCCCTTGAATAAACTGGTGGAGGCCACCGTAAAAATATCCAAAGGCGAGCTTTCTCAAGAGATTGATATCAGCTCAAGGGATGAAATCGGAAACTTAGCGCAGAGTTTTAACGAAATGAGCCGCAAGCTTCTCTTGGCTAGAAAACGAATGGAGGAAGCAAACAAAAAATTAATCCAGGCCGAAAAACTGGCATCCATCGGCCGCATCTCTGCCGGTATTGCCCATGAGATAAGAAATCCACTGACATCTGTCAAATTGAACGTCCAGAAGCTCGTCCAGAGTGATCGATTGAATGAAGCAGAAAAAGAACATATAAGCCTGTCCCAGGAGGGGATAGGTCAGATGGAGAAATTCATCAAAGAGCTTCTGGATTTTACTCGAGTCTCAGAGCTTAATTTAGACCGATTTTCTATCGAACAGATCCTTGAGGAATCTGTAAAAATGATAGCTGACTTTCTTGCGTTAAAGAAGATCGTTCTGGAAAAAAAATTCCAGGAGGGATTGCCTCAGGTTCTCGTGGATGGCGATAGATTAAGACAGCTCTTTTTAAACATCCTTCGTAATGCCGCTGAAGCTTTGGGAGAAGAGGGGAAAATAAAGCTCTCTCTCTCTCTTCTTGATAAGCAGCCGGTCAATAAGATTAAGATTGAAATCATAGATAATGGCTGTGGAATTCCGGAAAAAGACAGGGATGTTATTTTTGAGCCTTTCTACACGACTAAATCTTCGGGAATCGGCTTGGGCCTGCCCAATGCTCGAAAAATCATCGAGCAGCACAAGGGGTCCATAAGAGTTAAAGAATGTCAAGGAAAAGGCACTTCCTTTGAAATTCTGATCCCCTGTGAGGAAGTAAAATGAGATCAATTTTAGTCATAGACGATGACCCTTTGATCAGAAAGACCCTTTCCTCCCATTTGACCAAAGAGGGATATGAAGTCCTCCAGGCTGAAAATGGAGAGGAGGGTTTTCAAAAATATAAGGAGAGCTTTTCTGATTTAGTCATATTGGATATTCGACTTCCTGATATGGATGGGCTTGAAGTTTTAAGTAAGATAAAAAACAAGAACAGGAACGCTTATATTATCATTATGACTGCCTATGATGATATGAAGACTACGGTAGAAGCTATAAAACTTGGAGCTTTTGAGTACTTGGTTAAGCCCCTTGATTATGTCGAGCTTGATCTAACAATTGATAAAGCTTTCCAGATAAGAGGCCTGGAAGATAAAATCAGCTACTTGGTAGAAGAGAAACAAAAAGAATATACAATTGATAACATCATTGGTCATTCTCCCCAGATGAGAGAGGTGTTCAAACTTATCGGTTCTGTTGCCAATTCAAGAGCCAATGTTCTTATCCATGGTGAAAGCGGGACAGGGAAAGAATTGGTTGCCAAAGCACTACATTATAACAGCCCTTTTAAAGAGGAGCCTTTTATTGTCATCAATTGTTCAGCTATTTCAGATACATTGTTAGAAAGTGAACTCTTTGGCCATGTTAAAGGGGCCTTTACAGATGCTGTTTATGAAACCAGAGGAAAGTTTGAAATAGCTGGCAAAGGAACTTTATTTTTAGATGAGATCGGGGATGTCTCTCCCAATCTCCAGTCAAAGCTGTTGAGAGTGATCGAGACGAGAGATTTCATGAAAGTTGGTGGTGAAAAAGTCCTGAAGACAGAAGCGAGAATAACAGCGGCTACCAATCAGAGTCTAAAATCACTGATTGAAAAAGGGATATTCAGAGAAGATCTATACTATCGTCTAAAGGTGGTTGAGATAACCCTGCCGTCACTGAATGAGAAAAAAGAGGATATTCCTGATTTAGTGGCTTATCTTTTGGAGAAAATAAACCGGGAGCTTCGAAAAAATGTGAAAAAAGTTCCTCCTTCCGTTATGAAGCTTCTGATGAATCTCCCCTGGAGGGGAAATGTTAGAGAGCTGGAGAATGCCTTAACCCGCGCCGTCATCCTGGCTAAAGGTGATGTTATCCTTGAAGAAAATTTGCCTCTTGAAGCCAGTGAGAAAAAACTCTTTCTCAAGGAACTTGTTCCTTTGCAAGAGATTGAGAAGAACTATATCCAGCACGTCTTGAAAGAAACGAAAGGCAATAAAACTCGAGCAAGCCAGATGTTGCAGATAAGCCGTCCCACTCTGGATAAAAAAATAAAGGAATATCAGCTCAAAGTTTAGAAAAAAGGGA
>JAGLWV010000073.1 GCA_023133225.1 Candidatus Aminicenantota bacterium
TCTTCTCCCCTTCTTCTCCTGAAAGATTGTAAACGCTTTTTGCCTGATGTAAACATTTTTTTCATTTGAATTTTCAAAGATATGGCTAGATTTTTGTTCATTCATTATTTCAAAAGACCTGTTTTTTGCCCTCATTTGATAAAGGAAACATTATTTCTTCTATCATATTTGTTATCAACTAGATAAATACTATCCAATTCTTCAGATTTTGACGGAATATTCACCTTTCCCGCTTATGAAATTGTTTCTTTACCGAAAGCAGTTTTTTTTCAATTGGCACAAAATATGCAGTTAAATCGTGTTCGAAAGGATTTCTAGAATTAAAATGAGGTGAGAGATAAAAATGAGTCCCAAAAAGATCGTAGTTGTAGATGACGATGAGTCTATCAGGAAGACTTTTTTTCTGATTTTCAATGAAAGCTATCACGTCTATCTCGCAAGAGATTCTCAAGAGGCTTTAAAGCGTTTTAGAAAAGCCAAGATAGATTTAATCATTGCCGATATAAAATTGCCGGATCTCACCGGGCTGGAAATGATTGCCAAATTCAGGGAATCAGGCTACCGAGGAGAAGTCATCCTGATTTCTTCCTTTCCAGATTTTGTTGAAATAGATGAATTAAGCCGCCTCTCCATTTCTCATTTCTTTGTCAAGCCGCTGGATTTAGAAGCACTTAATCTGTCTGTAGAATATCTTTTAGATTCGAAGAAAATCACAGAGAAAAGAGTTTAAGAAGACGGGGATAGTCCCAATAAAGAGGGGGACACGCACCTTTTTCCTGACGGAAAAACGAGCATGTCCCCATTTTTTTTATTCCCCTTTTTTTTGTTCCTGTTCACTGGTAAAATAAGAAGAGAAGGATGAAGTTGAAGAACCGGAAGTTATGGAGGATATTCCCATTCTGTATTTTTCTGCTTTCTCCGTTTTTTGGAATGGAGGCAGAGGTTTATCCTGAGAAGAGTGCTCAATCTGAAGAAACAAAAGAAGAGAAATCATCTGAGTCCTGGATGGGAGTTTATATGAACGGGATGAAAGTCGGCTACAGCCACAGTCAAGAATTTTCCTTAATAAAAGATGGGAAAAAGTACGGAAGGGACTTCAGCAAGTCCTGGATGAAGGTTTCCCGCCTGGGAGGGAATCCTGTGGAGATAACCACCAGCCAGGAATCGTTGTATGATGAGAACGGCAAACCCTTGGAATGTCTCATAAGGATGAAAATGTCAGAAAGTGAGAGTATCTTGAAAGCTGTGATTGCTTCGAACAAGATTGTGTTCATGTCTCAGGATAAGGTTTTAAAAGAATTACCTTATGAAGAAGAATTTTACTTTGGAACCCCTCTGGATAAAATTACTAGAGAGGGTCATTTAAAGCCTGGTAAGAAATTCAATTTTAAGATCCTGGATATGCTATCTCGTTCTCTTACTGATTGCAGCTTTGAGGTGGTGGGGAAAGAAGATGTTCTCATATTAGGGAACATGATGAATTTGTGGCATGTAAAGGAAAAATCCACTTATGTGATTCCTATCACGATAGATTCGTGGATTGATGAGAATGGGGAGATTTGGAAAACCATAAACCAGGCGAGCATTGTCTCCACTACCTCCATCCGGATGCCCAAAGAAAAGGCTCTTGAGATTTCAGAAAAGAACTTCGATATCGCATTTTCCACCATCATAAAACCTAACATTACTTTTGAAAATCCCCAGGAAATTCAAAGCGTTACTTTTAAGCTCAGCGGGATCTCTCTGGATAAAATTAAGAATTTCCCATATGATGACGGAAGTCAAAAAATATTGGAAATTGGAAAAGATTATGCTGTCGTGCAGACGAACTCCCAGATATTTCATGAAAGAGAGGCCATCCTTTTTCCTGTTGAGGATGAAAAATTCCGCATATTTTTGAAACCGACTACGTTCTGTCAAGCGGATGATCCAGGAATTAAAGAGGTGGCAAAAGGAATTGTTGGAAGAGAGAGAAATTCGTGGATGGCAGCCAAGAAGATTGCCGAATGGGTCAAAGCGGAAATATCGTCCAATTATGATGTGGGTTTTGCCACAGCCAAGGAAGTCTTGAAAAATCGAGAAGGGGATTGTTCAGAGCATACAGTGATCACTGTTGGGCTTCTTCGAGCTGCAGGAATTCCAGCAAGGGCTGCTGTGGGAATCATGTATGCCCACGGGATATTTGCTTATCATATGTGGCCCGAAGTCTATGTAGGCCGATGGATTAACCTTGATGCCAAGTGGTTGGCCGTAGACAAAAAAAGCGGTGAATATTATACGGATGCCACTCATATCAAATTTGGGCGAAGCCTGCTTGACGAAGATATATTCAAAGAAATGGCTCAAGCTATTTCTGAGATTGTGGGCCATCTCAAACTGAAGATACTAGGTTATTAACAAAAATGAAAAAAAGAGTGTTGAGATACTGTCCACAGTGTGGCGAGGGGCATTGTTTTTTCCAGCCATAGAAAAATTGTGGATGATGGATTAAAAGAAGAAAAATGAGAGCCTACTTGGATTGCTATCCCTGTTTTTTTACACAGGCACTTAGAACATCAAGGATGATCACTTCTGATGAGGAGAAAATATGGGAGATACTGAACCATGTCGGCCTGTCCCTTTCTGAAATCCCTTTTGGAGCGACTCCTCCTGAAATAGGACGGGAAGTTTACCGGATTATCTCCAGGATAACGGGTCTAAAGGATCCATTCCAGCAGATTAAGGAAAGCTGCACCCAGCAGGCTCTTTCCCTTTATCCTGAAATGAGGAAAGTGATTGACTCTTCGAAGGACAGATTGATGACTGCTATCAGGCTTTCTATTGCCGGAAATGTCATTGATTTTGGGGCAAATGCCGATTTTAATTTAAAACGTGACATCGAGATAATTCTCTCTCAGAATTTTGCGATAAATCATTATGTTGATTTTTGCAGGGGACTGAAAAGCGCAAAAAGAATTCTCTACCTGGCAGACAATGCTGGTGAGACAGTCTTTGACCGTCTTCTTATTGAAGAACTCACCAAGCCCGTCATTTATGTTGTAAGAGAGAGCCCTATCATCAATGATGCGACTCGAAAGGATGCTCTCCTTTCCGGCATAGACGAAGTGGCTGAGGTTATGACTTCCGGTTGTGACGCACCGGGCACCATTTTGAAATATTGCTCTGATGAGTTCCTGAAAGTCTACCGCGCAGCGGACCTGATAATAAGTAAAGGGCAGGGAAATTATGAAGGCCTCTCAGATGAGGACCGGCCTTTATTTTTTCTCTTAAAAGTAAAATGTCGTGTCATTGCCCATGATATCAAAGTTGAAGAGGGAAGTATCGTACTCGCTAAAGCCGGAAAGTAATCTCGTAGCTTATAAATCTGAAACCAAGAAAAAAAGGGACGTTGGGGAACGTCCCTCTCTTTATCTCTTTATTTGTTAAAAAAATTATGAGAGAATCTAAAAAAAGTGAGAAAAGGAGTGTCCTCATGACAGTAAAAATTGGAAGAAGAGAATTCGTCAAAAAAAGTGCAAAAATCGGATTTTCAACTGCCGTAGGAAGCAGCTTTATTTACCAGCTCATGGATGGTTCAATCCATGTTTCTGCTGGAGAGAAAATCGATATAGCGGTGGTCTCGGGGAATGATTATTTTAAAAACACCATCAGGGCAGTAGAACTTCTTGGAGGAATAAAGAAATTTGTACAGAAAAAATCTAAAGTGGCCATTCTTGCCAACGTCCAGAGCAGGAATCCAGGGGCATTCACCAAACCGATATTACTCCGTGCTGCTATAAGCATGTGCAAAGAGGCCGGCGCAGGGGAGATTAACTGTGTCAGTTTGCTGCCAAGGAAGAACTGGGAAGGAGCGGGATTAGCACAGGTGATTGAAGAGGAAGGAGCGAATTTAAAATTGATCGATAGGGAAAATGAGACCCTGTTCACTACGGTCCCGATACCTAAAGGCAAAGCGCTCAAAGAGGCAAGAATCATGAAAGAGTTCTTCAATAATGACGTCTTTATCAATATGCCCATCACCAAAGACCATGCCGGGAACTTATTCACCGGAACCATGAAAAATTTGATGGGATTGAATTCCCGCAAGAGCAACAGATCTTTCCATAGAGAAGACTGGAGAACGAACAGAAGTTCCATCGAATTTTTGGATCAGTGTATAGCAGATCTGAATTTGGTTATTAAGCCGACTCTTTGTATTGTGGATGCTACTGAATTCATCACTACCAACGGCCCTTTTGGTCCTGGGAATATCATAAAGCCTCAAAAGGTAGTAGTGGGAGTGGATAGAGTAGCTATTGACGCTTACTGTACGACACTATGGGGAATGAAACCCGAGGATATCATAATGATCAATAAAGGATACGAGCATAAACTCGGGGAGATTGATCTGAAGAAGAAGAAGATTAAAGAAGTCAAAGTCTGAATGGCTGGAGTAAACATCTCACTATCCATGATTAAAAAGCTCATTTTAGGGATTCTGTTGTTTATACCCTGTTTATTTCTTTTTCTCCATTTTTCAGAGGTACCTCCTTGCCCGGATAAAGATCTACGTCTGTACTTGCCAGGAGAGGCTGAAACAGGCGGATGGAAAGAGGATGGTTTACCCCAGATATATGTAGGGGAAGACCTGTTTACATACATCAATGGTGGTGCTGAGATATACCACGAATATGGCTTTAAACAGGTCATCGTCCAGGATTTTTTGAACAAGAATAAGAAATCTATCTCTCTTGAAATTTTCGAGATGTCAAATCCTGAAAGCGCCTACGGAATGTATACATTCAAGACCAATCCAGGAGGCGAAGAGCTGGCTTTGGGAGATGAAGCCCAGCTTGCAGATTATTATATGAATTTCTGGAAAGGGAAGTTCATAATAACACTCACCGGGTTTGATGAAGATGAAGGAACGATAAAAGGATTGCAAAAAATTGCTCGAGCGGTGGAGACAAAAATAAAGATCAGCGGAGAGAAACCTCCTCTGGTCTCCTTTCTGCCAAAAAAAAATTTACTAACCCAGAGCATAAAGTACTTCAAAGGAAACCTGGGCTTATACAACAGCTATCCGTTTTTTGCCCGGGATGTTTTCGGTATTGATGAGGGAATAAAGGGGGATTATAGGGAAGTTTACAGCTTCTATATAATCAAATATAAGAATGATAATGAATGCCAAAAGAGATTCGATGAGGCGAAGGTTGGCTTTGAGGGAAGTCCGAGATACAGAGACTTTATGTTCGATAAAGAGGAGCTCATTCAGGTGAGAGACGGCAAGGGAAAACTCATTTTTATTTCCCGTTTTAAGAGATACATCCTGATTGTCAGAGGGACACTTAGCCAGGTTCAGGCGAGAAAGATTTTTGCCAGTTTTGCTTT
>JAGLWV010000074.1 GCA_023133225.1 Candidatus Aminicenantota bacterium
CGGGGGGATGACAGTTTTTTTGAAAGCAACATTTTATTCGTGGATCCCGCTTTTTTGTCCATGTTCAGCTTTGAAATGACTACAGGGAATCCGGAAAGCGCACTCTCAGAGCCGTTTTCGATGGTTATGTCTGAGGAGGCTGCGGTAAAATATTTTGGAGACGAAGACCCTATAGGCAAAGTGTTGGCGCTTGAGAAAGGCATAAACGTGACAGTGACAGGTGTCACCCGGAACATCTCCAGAACTTCATCTATCCGCTTCGACTTCCTGCTCTCTATGGAAACCACCAGGGCTCTCTCCGGCATCCTGGATGACTGGACGACCAACCGCATGGCTGCTTTTTTGCTGGTTCCTGAAAGATTTGACCGGGCTCGCTTTGAGGAAAGACTCCCCGCTTTTCTGGCCAAGTACTTTGAAGATTATCCTGAATCGCCACAGAAGATGTATCTCTTTCCATTTCTTGATTTCCGGCTGAAATCAGAACACATCACCTCTTTAGTGGCGAGCAGCAATCCCATCAGTGTGTTTATCATCCTTTCCATCGGCGTTCTGCTTCTTGTTATCGTGAGCATCAATTTTATTAATCTTTCGACAGTGAGGTACATGCACCGGACAAAGGAGATCGGATTGCGCAAGGTGATCGGAGCCAGGCGGACACAGTTGATCATACAATTTTTAGGAGAGTCCCTGTTGTTATCCTTTATTGCGATACCAGTTGCCATCCTCCTCTATGAGCTCATCCACCCGATTTTCTACTCGTATATGGGGAGTTTTGCACTGGCATCTTTCATTCCACAGGTCTCTAACTCCATCTGGAACTACCCGTTTCTTTTGCACTATCTGGTAGCGGCGGCAATCCTGACCGGGATTTTTTCCGGTTTGTATCCCGCCCTCTTTCTTTCCAGTTTTCAGCCATTGGAGGTCCTGAAAGAGAGCTTCAAACCCGGCAGGAAAAAGAAACGAGGCAGCAAAGTTATGATCGTATTCCAATTTGCGTTATCCGTCATCTTTATTGCCAGTGCCGGCATCTTGAGGAATCAGTCCGGGCATCTATGGGAAGCCGATATGGGGTATAACCGGGACCGGGTGGCAGTCATCCAACTTGGAGGGGAAGCGGGTAACAAACTCGAGATATTAAAAACGGAAATATCCCGCCATCCGGACGTGGTCCATGTTTCTGCGTCCGGAAAACTGCCTCTGGTCTGGGAGTCTGCAAAGCCGGTACGGCTTCCGGATGTGCCAGAGGATGAAGCTTTTACTATGGAAGCCTATGGTGTCGATTACGGCTTTATCGAAGCTCTCGAGATGCAGATCAAAGAAGGAAGGAGTTTCTCGCGGGATTCTGCAGACAGGGAAAGTTTTGTGCTCAGTGAGAAAGCCGTCCAGAAACTGGAGTGGGAGAATCCGATCGGGAAACAGTTAACCGTTGGAGACCAGACCGGAACAGTCATCGGTGTCGTGAAGGATTTTCTGTTTGCGGATATCGGCTTCGAAATTCCTTCTGCGGTTTTGTATCTAGAGCAGGAAAACCTCAATGTCATGTTAGTGAAATATTCATCCTCTGACCGGTTTCCTGAACTTCGTAAATTCATGAAGGCACAGTGGAAGGATATGATGCCGGATCTTCCCTTTGAGTGCATGACCTTGACCGAATATTCCGAGAATGTTTTTGGCCTCCTCACCAAGATTGCAAACTTTTTGAACATGATCGGGCTGACAGCCGTGCTTTTTTCCAGTCTTGGCTTGCTGGGTCTGACCACTTATTTGGTGGAGCGGAGAACAAAAGAGATCGGGATTAGAAAAGCGCTCGGGGCTTCATCGATGAATATCATGTGGAAAATATCCAAGGAGTTCCTGATCCTGGTTGCTGTCGCGAATGTCATTTCCTTAGGGCTCATTTATTATGGCTGGCAAAAGGTTCTTCAAACCGGATTGGTGTTCTTTACCAACGTAAGCGCCGGCACCTATGTTTTTGCGCTGCTCGTTACCCTGTTCACCGCGTTTCTTGCTGTTGCTTCGCAGACTCTGAAGGCAGCATGGGCCAATCCGGCCGAATCTTTGAGATACGAGTAACAGGGCATTACTTTTTCTGGCTATAGACCTCCCTTTTCCTTGACAAATGAAAAATAGTTGTAATACCATAGTTGCGCGGGAAAGGGTGCTACTTCATGATTTATTCCTAAGAACGGATGTTCAAAAGGCAAATTGAACCTGCCGTTCAACATTTAAAAAAGGAGGAAAAATGAAAAAATTAGCGTCTTTAAGAAAAGGTTCCTTTGCTCTTATTTTCAGCCTCACCTTTATCGCGGGGGTACTTCTCACAACCATTCTTTTGCTTGCGAACAATCCCCTAAGAGGGATATGCTCCTAGCAATTCTCATTAACCACCTGGAATGTCGCTGATGTCGTTACCCAAAACGTTTTCTTTAAATATCATGACAGATTCCAGATAGGGTGGATCCAAGGTAACATCTCTGATAATATCACTGTCCTTCAAGAAGATTTTTATGCCGATATCTATACTGGGATAAAGGAATACTATAGCTATGGGAAAACCTACGGTCCAGGAGGTCAAGGATTGTCATTTTTATCGCAGTTTTATATCCATGATCAATTTTTTCGGGAATGGAGCAAACATGAAGGATTGGACTCTTTAGCAAATAAGGGTTTTGCATGTGCTGTAATTTATATCCCAGTTACTAATTCATCAGGATGGACCTGCGAATTTCCCATCCATGTTTATACTCTTCATGCCAATGCGGGTTACCACTGGAGTGACCTTGTTGCCAGAAAAATACAATTCGATCAATTAAGCAAATTTATGGAAGGTTATTCAAAAGGGTATTCTGTCATCGTTGCAGGAGATTTTAATCTTGATAACGATTCTTACTTTGACAGGGATATACGCGATCGATTCATAGATAACCAGCAGCTTACAATGGCGAATAATCCCAATCATGATACACATATAGATGGAAAAACGTATGATTACATATTGTTTAGAGCAGGCGATTATCGAGAATCTCTTGAGGTGACCAAATGTAAAGTTGAATATTCAATATTTGTAACCACTGTCGATCCCTATGACGAGCCCAGAAGAAATAGGTCGTCACGCAACGTGAATAGAGAGCGCGAAGTTGAAGATAGAGGAGGTAATAGTGGAAGTAGTGTGTATATTTTTAGTGATCATTTTCCTGTGACGGCTCATTTCAACTACTCAGTAGACTACGATGCTTTCCCTGACCTGGTCGTTTCCGACATTCTTCAGGTTACATATGATACGAGTTCTGGAAAGGGCCGGGCTTTCGTCCGGGTAAAAAATAATGGACCTGCAGCAATATATAAGAAGACCAAATTGCATATAGAATGCTACTATCAAGATGAAGCGCCAAGAATGCGCGAGTACAAATATAGGGGGGAAATGAGAACTCCTGACCTGGAAAGATTTAAGACTGCAAAGTGTTTTTTGGGCTCGCGTACTATTCCTCCGCTCAATAGCGGGAAGTCTGCCATCGTGGAAGTCTCTTTAAATAATCTGAATAACTATATTAAGCCGTATAGACAGAGCTGGAAGATTGACATAATCGCAACCGCCAACAAGCCAAGGGCCATTAGAGAAAATAATGAGTTAAACAATATTTTAGAGAAGCGTATTGATGTCGTGCAATATTGATTCCGGACGGGTTTAATTTGACGCCTCTCGTCAACGCTATTGTTGTTTAGGACAAAGGATTACCAGTCTTATCAGCAAGTTACAAATCATCTCTTGGTATCAGCAAGCATACGAAATTATACACAAGTAAAGCTCATCTTCATGTAGAAGAATTCGGTTTTGATGGTCGCAACAAATCTCTCATCATTTTTCTCTTTTTTCACCAACTGACATCCTGGAATGAACATATCACGATAAAAACGACAAGGTCAATTCTTCCTATTATTGATATCAACCATTACTTGTGTTATAAATTTATTAAGGATTGACAGCAAAAAAAAGAAAATCAGGGATGTTTGGAAACCAGAAATAAAGTAAGCAGAGATCCTTTTGACAAAGGAGGTAAACATGGTCAGACGTTTTAAAGTGGTCATCGAAAAAGAACATGAAGGTGGATATTCAGTACATGCTCCTGCTCTTCCTGGATGTACCTCACAAGGGGAAACTGAAGAAGAAGCATTATCAAATATTACCGAAGCTATTCAACTCTATATTTGGTCTCTTAAAGACGACGATCTTCCTCTTCCAGAATCGGATGTTGATATAATCTTAAAAGAAGTTGAAGTATCTATATAATAAAACTTCCCCGGATTACTGGGAAAGAAGCTGTTCGTGCCCTCGAGAAAGCAGATTTTTTCATAAAGCGTCAATCTGGATCTCATGTTATTATGCGACACAGGACAAATCTCAATCGTAGATGTATTATTCCTCTCCACGGTTCAAGAATAATTAAACCTGGCACACTTCAATCTATTCTTAAGGGCGCTGCGCTTTCAATTGAAGAATTTTCTCGTTTATTAAAATAATTAATGTAGATTATAAAAGTCCTTGTAATTTGACGAGCCTCTTCCTAGCATCCTCGACCTCAGGGAGTTCAGGGTCAGCATCCCTCCAGAGGGAGAGAACCGCATCATGCAGAAATAGTGAGAAAAGAGTCAATATTAATTCGTATATATATTAGTATTAAGATATTCGTATTTATTTTTAGAGGGCGATCTTGGCTCTGAAAGGTAGCTTTCAAGGCAATATTTAAAGCAAAAAACTTGACAGATATGCATATTTTATGCATATCTATGCATATGAGGACAACAATAAACATCGATGAAAAGATTCTTAACAGAGCTTCCAGGCTGACAGGGATTAAGGAGAAGACATCCTTAGTCAGGCTTGGATTGGAGGCCTTGATTGCTCTTGAAAGCAGTAAGAGACTTGCCAGATTAGGAGGAAGCGAGAAATCCATCCGCCCTATTCCAAGAAGAAGATCAAGCAAAAAGTAGCTATGGTCCTGATTGATACTTCTATTTGGGTGTCTCATTTTAGAGACGGAAGCCAGCAACTCGAGGCACTTTTGATGAAGGGGAGAGTTGTCTGTCATCCTTTTATAATTGGTGAGCTGGCTTGTGGTAATCTCAAAAATAGGAAAGAAATACTTTCGCTTTTAGAGGCACTTCCAACGGCAACAACTGCAGATCATAAAGAAGTATTGTACTTTATTGAGCAACATCAATTAATGGGAATTGGTCTTGGCTACGTTGATGTCCATCTTTTGGCCTCTGGACGTCTATCGAGAATACGGTTTTGGACGAAAGATAAAAAGCTAATGGAAGCTGCTTTAAAATTAAATGCTTCCTACAAGTAACCGCACTTCTTTGGAGAGCCAGCTTTCTGTCTTGCTATGCCAGGGGTAAGTCAAATTATAAAAGTTTGAAAGGTCTGACCCCAGGAGATGATTATTTTGTCTGTAACCCAGCCAGCCTCTTCAGGGCATCCTCGACCTCAGGAATGCCAAGGTCTGCATCTTTCCAAAAAGAAAAAGGGGACAAGCAACTTTTATATATAATTTGTTAGATTGCCACGTCGCTGCGCTCATCGACAAAGAATATATTTGGGAAGAATTGGAATATTTTATTGCACCAGAAAAATCTTATATAAAATTGAGATTCTAGATATAAAAGTTTCGATAATTGCCGCCACCATCGTCAGTGGAATAATGACACCTATGTAAGTCTTGAATAGCCTTGTAAATAAAGGAATTTGCTCTTCACTTCTATAGTCCAGATTTCCTTCAGGAAAAAGAGTTGTCAGTTCCTCCTTTTCTAAGTTGAGAATTTTTTTTGACATCCGAAGGCATAAATAAACACCGAGACTAGTTGAATAGAATATTGCCGGCAGTTCAAAGATGCCATGCGGGGCAGCACTGAATAGCAAAACTGGCAAAACCTTAAATCCTTTTACATGGGATATGGAAGTTATTACTCCAACAACAATACCATTTCTTAATAATCCTATAATCGGTAAGAAAAGAAAAGGAATCAGCCCCGAAAGGATGCAAATTAATGAAGCTATTGAATTATTCAAAAATATGATTAAACATTGTTTGATACTCTTTTCTGGTACAGGGCTTTCTGTTAAAAGACCTTTTGTTACAAAGGCAGATATTTCTTGGAGCTCTTCAGGATTTTTAATAAGGATAATGTGGCTTATTAAAACTGATAGAATAAAAATGATAGAAACAATAATAAAAATCTTTAAAAATTTTGTCTTGAACCATTTCCATTCTTCCAAATAAAATTGTTTTATTCTCAGCATCACTTTTTGCTCTATGCAAATTTTGTATTTATTGTTTCATAAATGAGATTTTATGTTAAATAATTATATCTAATTTTGGCTTATGAATCCATCATGATCAAGCAGTACTAATCTGGTCATATATTAAGTAATTAAAGGGACACTATAATTAAAGGGACACTATACTTAATTATTAGATCGCTGAATTAAGTATGAGGGACCTTTAATTGAATTAAGTATGATGTCCCTCTAATTAATCCGAGTGAAATGAATAATTAGGTGTCGGGGCTTGATTCATCAAGCCCATCTGCAAAAAGTCATTAAAGCGGATAGTCAAATTCAGATCAAAGAGGGCAAGGAATTTCTCGCAATGCTTTATGGCTTTGGCTTTCCAGGCTTCCCGTCATTTTCATTCATGCCGCAACAACTCCACTGGATTGGACCTCGCAGCCTTAACTGTTTGGTAACTCACTGTTAATAGGGCCAGGAAAAGAACAACACTAAAAGCAAACAGGAAAGACCAGGCCGATATGCTCGATTGATAAGCAAATCTTTGAAGCCATTTCTGCATGAAATAATAGGCAATGGGCCAGGCGAAGAGATTACTCAAGACGACCCATTTAGTGAATTGCTTCGACAGGAGAAAGACGATCCCTACCTCTGTTGCGCCCATAACTTTACGTATGCCAATCTCCTTTGTGCGCTGTTCAACGACAAAGGCTGCCAGTCCAAACAATCCTAAACTTGCGATAATGATCGCCAGGAGTGAAAAGGAAAAAAATATCTGTCCTGTTCTCTCCTCGACTTGATAGATTCTGGCAAAATGATCATCGAAAAATTCGTACTCAAAGGCTTGATTGGAGGCAAATTTTCGCCAGGTGTTTTCTAAAAAGGTCATCGTTTCTCTGATATTTTCGGAATGAATGCGAACAGAAACATAACGGCCTCTTCCCTCAGGTCCATAGAGATGAATTATCAAGGGACCAATTTGATGATGCAGGCTTTTAAAGTGGAAATTTTTCATGACACCGATAATCGTGAAAGTTAAAGATCGATCGGGAGTGGGAGCGATAGCCATAATTTGCTTGCCGACGGGATCTATTAAGCCGAGTTCTTTCACAGCCGCTTCATTGATGACAGCACTCTGCTGGTCCGCCTGTCTTCCTTCCTCATAATAGCGCCCATCCGCCATTTCGATCTGGTATGTTTCGACAAAATGCGGATCAGTGCGGTATGTATAGAGAAGATGTGTTTCTTCACCTGTGGCGCCAGCTAATTTGTAAGCTGAATTCCCGAAATCATCCGCGATCAGATTATT
>JAGLWV010000075.1 GCA_023133225.1 Candidatus Aminicenantota bacterium
TCGGTTTTTTTAACGATCACAATTTGTTCTTTGTTGAACCCTAAATTCCTGTTCTGAATGTACTTTAACTGTCGGGACACAATGACGGTTCCAACGATGAGAGCAATGGAAACAGTAAACTGGAAAACAACCAGGACATTACGAATGTTGGATTTTTTGCTCCTTCCTGACATCTCTGTTTTTAGAGCGATCACAGGATCAAAAGAAGCAAGGAAGAAAGCTGGATACGTGCCGGCTAAAATACCGATGGATACGACCAGTCCCAGCAGAAGAGGAAGAGTAAGCACATTCTGGATGTAGGGAACAGCCAGTTCTTTTCCTGTTATGTTGTTAAATAAGGGGAGAAGGAATTGGACGGCCAGTAAGGCGAGAAGAACAGAAAAGAAACTCATTATCGTGGTTTCTGACAGGAACTGCCGGATTAATTGGCCTCTGCTGGAGCCTACAGTTTTTCTAATACCAACTTCCCTGGCCCGGTTTGCGGCTCGAGCAGTAGCCAGGTTCACAAAATTGATGCAGGCGACAAGAAGTATTCCTATGGCGATGATGGAAAAAATATAAACATAGGCGATATCTCCATTGGGCTCCAGCTCATAGTCAAGATGTGAATGCAGGTGTATACCGGTCAGAGGCTGAATGAAATAATCCCATGCACCTCCAGATGCAAAAAACTGTTCCAAGGTGATGCCCACGGCTGCCTGTATTTGTGGCCCCACATACTTCTTGACCAGCCCGGCCAGTTTGGCTTCAAAAGCTTCTGAAGAAGCCCCTTCTTGCAATAGGAAGTAAGTGTAATAATTATTACTCACCCAGATAGGACTACGGCTGTCGTCATAGGTTAGGAGGGAAGCCAAAAAATCATAGTGAAAATGGGAATTATAGGGAACATCTTTTACCACGCCAGTGACTACATAATCCCTTCGTTTGTCTGCGTTAAGGTTTTTCCCTAATGGATCTTCATCCCCAAAATATTTTAAGGCCATGGAACGGGTAAGAACAATTGTGTTGGGTTGAGCAAGGGCTGTTTTGGGATCACCCTTGATAAAAGGAACGGTGAATACATCAAAAAAAGCCTGATCGACCCAGAAAACCTTTTCTTCACTAAAAACCTTGTCCTCGTACCTGAAAACCGGAAAACCAAAATTCCGTAACCGGGTGGCTACTGTGACTTCAGGAAATTCATCGATGAGGGCTTGAGCCATGGGTGCGCAGGTGATAACCCCATGAAACAGGTTATTGTTGACAAAACCTCGAATCCCGACTCGATAGATCTGATCGGCTTTTTCGTGATGCTGGTCATAGCTTACTTCATCCAGAACATAAAGGACGATCAAGACACAACAGGCTACTCCGATGGCAAGGCCGAAGATGTTGATAAAGGAAAATCCCTTATGTTTCAGAAAACTTCTTAAGGCGATCTTTACGTAGTTTTTAAACATGATGACCTCCACAGCGGGAGAAACAGTACTGGTATCGAAATAGATGAATCATAGCTCTTTTATGTTTAATACGAATGTAACAGGAATTAGGTTCACTTCGGTGTGCTTTGGGGGGCAGGACACAGGGGTATGTAATTAAAGGGATATAATTAAAGGGACACAATACTTAATTCAGTAATTAAATAATTAAGTATTGTGTCCCTTTAATTATTTGTCCCTTTAATTGAGGACTATTTGCTCTTCAGCCCAGCCATCCTCTTCTTTGCATCTTCAAACTCAGCAATCCCAGGGTCAGCGTTTTTCCAGAGGGAGAGGAATTTCTCGTAAAACTCGATGGCTTTGGCTTTGTTGCCTTGCTGTTCGTAGATCTTGCCGAGCATGAAGAAGCTTTTGGCATAAAGACCCCCCCACCACAGCCTGCCGGTTGTCATAGCTAATATTCTTTCATATTCTTCTTGAGCTTTATCTAAATCCCCTGACTTTAAATATGCTAACCCCAAAGGATAGATAAACATGGCATGATAATCTGTCCAATAAAATTGTGCTGGCATCCCGGAGTATGCCTTCTTAAAATAATCGATAGCTTTGGAATAATTCTTTTTTTCAAATTCAATCTCACCCATTAAGCTGTGATAAAATCTTATGTTCTTTGGACGTATGCTGCCTTCAATAAGTTGCTTTAGTTCATCAGCGACTTTCATCGTTTCATTCATGGATTTCATTTCAAGAAGTATCCTTCCCTTCGAGTATAAAGTCCAATGCTGAGAGCCTGTTAGATCGTTCTTGACAGCAATATCCCACTTTTTGCTGAATTCTTGCAATGCTTTTTCAAGGTTCTCTGTTGTGAAATAAATATTACCCAATTGAGAATGAAACCAGGATTTCCAAGGGATTCGACCATATTTTTCTGAAAGTTCTAATCCAAGTTGAGCCTGTTCCTTCGCTTTTTTTAATTTTCCCTGGGTTCGATACAAAATCTCCAGCCATCTTCTTGCTTCCAAATGCCATGTTTTGTTTTCACTTTCTAGTAATTTTATATATTCCTTTTCTGCATCTTCATACCTTCCCATCAGTTGATAAATGCGGCCTTTCCTATATCTCATAGGGTTGCTAGGATCAAGTTTAATGGCTTTATCCGCTTCTTCAATGGCGAGGTCGTATTTCCCTTCACAAACATAACTTAAGGATAAATACGCATGGACTACGGCAACATCAGAAAAATTATTGATGTAATCCTTGTAGGCTTCTCTTGCTTTTTGATACATTCCCTTGGCCGCATAGTAGTCTCCAAGACTCTGATAAACACCAATGAATTCTGCTTTATTCTTCCTGCACACTTCCAAATGCTCAATGGCTTTATCCCACTCCTCTAAATTTCTGTGGATAACAGCAATGTTGTTACGGCCAACATCATGGTCTGGATCCAACTCAAACAATTTATTATAGGCCTCAATGGCCTTGTCGTAGTTTCTTTCTACGCTTCTGTAGTAATCTCCTTGAATCCAGTATCGCTCTTTATCCGATACTCGATCACTCAATTCAAATGCCTTTTGGAGGTATTTTGTCTTCTCTGCAGTATTTCCCAGATTGGTGTGGGCCATTCCTAAAGACCTGTAGGCCAGGGCAAACTCAGGATCTATTTCGATGGCTCTCTCCATAAAAGGGATGCTCTGGCGATAATCTCCACTGCCGTGATACTTTCTACCTTCGCTGTAATACTTATACGCCTCAGGATAGCTTGTAGTGATTTTCCCCACTTCCTTATCAGTATCACTGGCAATTTCTTCTGCAGAAAGCTTAAAATTAGCTTTTATCCTCCTTGTCAGCTCATCCACTTTGGGAAAAACCTCTTCTTCTCCTCTAGCCTCCACCCTATCTGAACTAATGAGCTCCCCTGTCTTTGCTTCTTGAAGAACAACATCAATTCTAAAAGTCTCGCCCATCTTTGCATACTTCCCCAGCAATAAATGATTGACTCTTCCCTTTTCAGCTATTTTCTTTAAAACATCTGCAGAATAAGTTTTTGTATCAAGCTGATTTAGCTCGCTGAGGATGTCAAATAATCTGTCTCCACTTAAAATCCTCAAGTACTTCGATTGTGTTAGGTCAGTGATTAACAAATCAGAAAGCATTTTTCTCCAGTGGTCCAACTTTTCGTCACCGGTATTATTTTCAAAATACACGATAGCAAGCGATGGTTTATCTGATGGGATAGGGACTGTTTCTTTTTGCGACCAGGGCTGCCAGATTACCACCACTATGATCGCAAGAACAGTAATAACTACAGCAGGGATGAAAAGCTTCTTCAGCCCAAATGTTACGGTTATCTCCTTCGAAGTGATTGGTTTTTTCTTTGGCTCAACTCTCTCTGTTGCAGGAATCCCTTTTTCTATATTCTCTAATTCAGAACGCAATTCACCTGCACTCTGATACCTGTTTTCCTTATCCTTCTCCATGCATCTCAGTATCACTCGGTTGAGATCTTCGGGGATTTGGGCATTGAGTTCTTTAGGATCTTTGGGTGTCTCGCTCTTGTGTTTCATGCCTATTGTGAAAGGAGTGTCTCCTTCAAAAGGGACTCTTCCTGTCACCATCTCATAAAGATTCACCCCCAATGAGTATATGTCCGACCTCTGGTCAACATCCTTGCCCTCCACCTGTTCTGGGGACATATATTCAGGAGTTCCAATCATCATTCCCGCACCTGTTATCCCTTTCCCCTTAACAGAGCGGGCTATCCCAAAATCCATGATCCGGGCATTGCCCTCTTTATCTATCATTATGTTCTGGGGTTTCAAATCCCGATGCACAACTCCAAGCCTGTGAGCCTCAGACAGCCCTTCGCATACTTGCTTGGCAATGGAAATACTTTTTCCAACAGGCAATTGGCCTACTCTTCTAATGAAGCCTTTTAAATCCTCACCGGGAACATATTCCATAGTGATGTAATGGGTGCCTTCCTCTTCATTGATGTCATACATCTGGCACACATTCTCATGCCTGATCTTGCGGGCAAGTTTCAATTCGTTGCTAAAGCGTTCAATGGTCTTCTCATCAGAGGCGATCTCAGACTTCAGAATCTTTAAAGCCACTTCCTCCTTTATCTTCTTATCGAATACTTTATAGACCACACCCATCCCGCCTGTTCCGAGTTCTTCCATAAATTCGTATCTTCCAGCGAAAGTCGTTCCTCTGGTGAATTCTTCTCTGGGTGTTTCGAGGGTTTTAGTGGGAGAGGCAGGGATTTCCTCTGAAGGAATAATCTGAGTTCCGCACTCTTTACAGAACTTGGAGTCAGAAGGATTTTCAAACTGACATTTAGGACACTTCATTCCCAGTGTACCCCTTGATTATTCGGTAAAAGAATATCAATTACCTGGAAATTAGTCAATCAGTCTCTAGTTATAACTTCTTTCAATCTTTTATAGATTTCTCTTCTATGCCCTACGGAAATCACTATGATTATGATTTGTTTTTCTTTTATGCGATAGATAATCCTATAATCAGAAGTTCTTAAAGAGTACAGTCCCGCTAATTCATAAGATAATGGTTTTCCCTTATAAGGATTTGATGAGAGGGATTCTATTGCTTTTTTAATGAGTACTCTAATCGATGGATCAAGTTTTCCTATCTTCCTTTTTGCTTCTTTCGTATACTTGATAGAGTATTTTTCCAAAAGCTTCAAGCCTTTTATTCTTTAAAGATTTCTTCATGAGCGTGGATTCTTCCCGCTTTTTCATCCTTAAGTCCAGTTTTAATGCTTTCCATTAATTCGCTATCGCTCAATATTTCCAGAGTTTCTATAAGACTTTCATATTCTTCAATTCCAATCAATACGCCTGCCATTTTCCCTCTCTGGGTAATAGCAAACGACTCATGATATTCCCTAACTCTTCTCAGCAGCTCAGAAAAATATGCTTTCGCTTTACTGGCAGGAATTGTCTCTGAAAAATTATTCATTTTCTCCTCCGTATTAGTCTATTTATGGACTAATATTTGGGTCTATTATAAGATAAATAAGATATAGCTTTTTGTCAAGTTAATGTGAATTTGATAAATCAAGGCCTTTTGTAACAAACAGGTGAGTTTCATAATTAAAGGGACACTATAACTAAAAGGACACCATACTTAATTATTAGATCGCTGAATTAAGTAATGTGTCCCTTTAATTATTAAAAAGGTATAATAGTCCATAAAAGTAAACAATTTATAACTGGGAGTAATACTTTCGGGCATTTTGTCCGAATTTTATAACTTTCAGCTAGGAGGAAGGGATGGTTTTTAAGAGAGGATATTTTCCGGTTTTTTTGGCGGCTGTCTTTTTAATCTCCGCCCTCGGCTTTAATTCCGGCTGTAAGGCTAAAAAGGAGGATGCTCAACTGGCCCAGCTTGAGAGACTTCCGGATATCAAAGAGCGGCTGGCAAAATACTCCCCTACCGAGATTACCTTTGATGAGAAGATATTAAACGAAGAGCAGAAAGAGGTTATCAAGAAACTCATTTCGGCTGCAAAGCATATGGACGAGATCTTCTGGAAGCAGGCTTACCATAAAGGACCGGCTATAAAGCGGGCGCTTGAGAGGTCAGACGATCCCGCTGACAAGGACTACCTGCGGTTTCTCAACATAAACTTCGGGCCCTTTGACCGGCAGGACGAAAACAGGCCCTTTATCGGCTCCGCACCGAAGCCGGCTGGTGCGGGCTTTTATCCATCTGTATTGACCAAAGAAGAGTTCCAGAATTTTGTAGCCGCCAATCCCGAGCTTAAGGAGGAGTTTGAAAGCCCCTACACCGTCATCAAGATAAAAAACGGAAGGCTCGCGGCAGTCCCCTACAACAAAGAATACGGAAAGGAACTCAAGCCTGCGGTCCGCTGTTTAAGGGAAGCCGCTGAAATCACCTCCAACGCATCTTTAAAAGAATACCTGCTGCAGCGGGCCGAGGACCTGCTGAGCAACGACTACTACAAGAGCGACTGTCTCTGGATCGATCTCGAGGGCAACCTTGTGGAAATCGTCATCGGGCCCTATGAGGTCTACGAGGATAACCTCAACGGGCTCAAGGCCGCCTACGAGAGCTTTGTCTACATCAATGACCTGGAGGAGATGGAAAAGATAAAGGGATATCTCGATTATCTGAGCGAGATGCAGGCGAACCTGCCCGTCGAGCAGAAATACAGGGATCAGAAGGTTGCAGGTCTGAAATCCCCGCTCAATGTGGTTTTCGAGGTTTTCACTGCGGGAGACACAAAAGCGGGCATCCAGACACTCGCCTTTGTCCTTCCCAACGACGAGAGAGTCAGGGAGGAGAAAGGAACCAAGAAAGTCTTTCTCAAAAATATACAGGAAGCCAAGTTCAACAAAGTCCTGGTTCCCATTTCGCAAAGAGTGCTTGCGGCAGAGGATGCCAGGTTAATCAGTTTTTATGCCTACTTCAACGAAACGATCCTCCATGAAATCTCGCATGCTCTGGGCGTCAATTATGTCAAGATGCCAGATGGAACACGAATCCCGGTCAAAAATGCCTTAAGAGAACATTACTCGGCGATCGAAGAAGCCAAGGCGGATATTGTCGGTATCTACAACATCCACCTCCTGATGGAGAAAGGCTGGATTCCGCCGGAAAAGGAGAGGGAGATCTACACCACCTTCCTTGCGGGATTTTTCCGGTCGATGAGGTTCGGGGTGAGTGAAGCCCATGGTCTGGCAAACCTGATGGAGTTCAACTTTTTGAGGGAGAAAGGGGCATTTCTCTATGATAAGGAGTCGGAGAAATTCAGGCTGAATCCCGGCAAAGTCAGGGAGGCTGTGAAGGAATTGGCGCGGACGCTCCTCATCCTGGAGGGCGACGGCAATTACGAGAACGCTGCCCGGTTTATCGAGCACTACGGCAAACTCGATGAAGTGACACGGAAGATGCTACAGAAGCTCAACGATATTCCGGTGGACATAGAACCGGTTTTTGATTTTAAGTTTTAAATTTTTGCTTGTTTCAATTAGCTGACCTTGTTGATAGATTCATTATTTTTATAAAATATACGTCTCAAAATAACTTTATCTCCATATTCAATTAAGGAGTAAAATATGAGAGGCAAGCGAATACTTTTCCTACTTATGTTTCCCCTTGTCATTATTCTTGCACAAAATCTTCCCTTGGTTGGAAAAGAAATAAAGCAGATCTATCTGGAGGAGGTTCTTTCTATTGGAGATCTGGACGATAATGATGTCTTATATATGTGGGTTGATGTAAAGGTTGATGAGAATAATTTTATTTATGTCACAGATACAATGGATTATTCCCTTAAAAAGTTTAACAGCCAGGGAAATCTCATCAAAAAAATAGGTAAAAAGGGACAGGGCCCAGGAGAGTTTCAAGCCCCCAGATTTATGGGGCTTTCAGAAAAATTCATCTATGTATCAGATGAGAGGATGCGTAGAATTCAGGTTTTTGATAAAGAATTAAATTTCATAAGAAGTATTCCAGTTCGCACTAATGTTGCTGGCTTAAAAGTTTTGTCGGATGATAAGTTCGTTATTTCATCAACTGTTATTTCTAGAAAGAGCAAAGGAAAAATATTGATAATTAATGCAGAGGGAAAAATTATAGATGAATTCGTTTTTAATGACAAAGATTCACCTTTTTTGATGGATACAGTTTCTTTGGATTTTGATACAAAAGGAAATCTTTATGTTGCATATCTTTTCCAAAATAGGATCGAAAAAATTGATCCAAAGGAGAACAGGGTTTGGTCTAGAAAGTTGGTAAAAATAAAAAAAAAGATAGGCAAGATAAAAGTTGAGTCTTTTACGGTTCCTACAGATGTTTTCTATAAGCATCTCACTTTGGATAGTTCAGGCAATATTTATATCTTAGGTGGACAATTTTCCAAAAATCGAAGTCGCGATGTTTATGTGCTTAATCCAGAAGGAGAATTATTGACTACTTTTACACTTCCGGACACCAGTCATTGTATATATATAGATAAAAATGATTATCTTTATTCGAGGGCTAATGAAGGAGTGACTCTTAAGAAGTATAAAATAAAGTATAAGTGAAAAAATATAATACTTTTATAATATAATTAAAGAAGCAAATCGAGTCATTTCCAACCAGAAGGATTTCTTTATTTTCCGGTAAAAGAACCTAATTTAAT
>JAGLWV010000076.1 GCA_023133225.1 Candidatus Aminicenantota bacterium
CTTTTTTTCTTTTTTCTGTGCTGGGACCTTCTCTTTCTTTACTTCAGAAGAATCTTTTTCCTCCATGGCTTTTTTCTTGGCTTTTTTTTCTTCTTTTTTCTCTTCGGGCATCTTTTATCCTTTCATGCAGTAAACATTTACATCAATGAAGATGAATATCTCTTCTGTAGATTATCAAAATTTGACAGGATTGGGAAATTATTTTTTTTATCCCCTGGACTTTACATGTATTGTTAGAAGATTTTTTAATGCTCTAGAGCCTAAACTTTTTGTTTTGGCTGAATCAGAATTCTGGCCCTTCCCTTCAGGGCATGCCTCATCAGTCTTTGCCTTTCCAGTCTTTCTGCTCATAGATTTTCTGGATTAATTAACAATCTCTCTGATAAGCCAAATAAACGGCCTTAGACATTCTCTAAGTATTATCTTCAGATTTTCTTTATCTCTTATGAAGCTTGCTACTTCTGGACTGAGGTGGTAATAGAGTTTGACCAAGTCTCTACCTAAAGGATTTGTAACCAAGTATTGATCTCTAAAAGCACATAGAATTTTCACTTCTTCCGCCATTGGTGTGCCGTAACAAGCTGTGGCAATAAAGCAGCCGCCTCCTCCCTCGGAGTCACCGCCGTCAGTATCGCCGCTGCTAGTTGGATCTACAATAGTAAATACAGCATCACTAACATCCGATGGTTTCCCATCTGTCTCAGAGATCTTAACCAAGCAACTGCTAGATGGGTTATTGGGAATTGTCCAATCATAACTCCAATCGTTCGCTATAGAAGATGCTATTTCTGTCCAAGCATCTCCACTGTTGGTTGAGTATTCTATCTTGACATTTCCCACTACCCCTTCAGAGTTCCAAGTTATGGTCTGAGAAGAATTTACAACCCACTCCTCTTCTCCATTTGGCGAGGTAACCGTTAAAAATGGTATTAAAGAGAAGTTCAGTATGGCAGTGCGACCGACTTCAACGGTCTGGTCTTCCAAGGTTTGAGTAAAGTAATCCGAGGCGCTCACTTCAATGTCATAAATGCTTGGGATCAGGTAATAAATGGAGTAATCTCCAGCCTCATTAGTGGTTGCGGCTCCCTTCTCTTCCCCTCCTTGCAAAGCTCGAACCAGCGCTCCCCTGACTAGGGAACCACCTGCCGTAACGTGCCCGGCAAAACGAGATGTAGGATCAGCTACCGCTAAGGAAATTATTTTATTCTCATTATCGGGCCACCCAAAAGGAGGAGGAATTGAGATATGTGTCACTGAGTAGTCAGAAGTACTAATCACTGTTACCGTCGTATCGGTGCCCACATAAACTTCGCTCCCATCTGGAAAGGCACAAATTCCCTCTGGATTGCTTCCTACAGTTACATTTTGGATTAAAGTGTTTGTCCCAGTCTCGATGACAGAGACAGTGTTACTCCCTGTGTTACTCACGTAAACATGTCTACCATCTGGCGTGACAGTAAGCCAGTGTGGAGTAGACTCCACATTGACGGTGGCGATTACTTCCTCCGAGTTTATATCAATAACTGAAACCGTATCCGAGCCGGAATTGGCAACATATGCCTTGGTTCCGCTTGGATTGATGAACAATCCCCAAGGGCTTGTGCCTACAGGGATCGTGTTGAGGACTGTGTAAGAGGCAGTATCTATAATGGAAACAGAATTATCTCCATTGTTTGCAACGTAGACCTTCGAGCCGTCGGGTGTTACAGCGGCACCCCAAGGAGCTGCCCCCACCGGAACTGTTGTGATAACAGAATTTCCTGCTATATCAATCACACTCACAGTGTTTGATTTGGAATTGGTCATATAGATTTGACTTCCATCTGGAGTAATTGCGGGTACTACCGAGCCATAGCCTCCTGTCTCAAAGAGAGTTAAACATGCTTTGTAATCACAACCTGCATAAATCGAAATCCCATCAAATCCCATACTGTTGGACGGTACATAGAGTCTACCGCCGCCTGGAGGGACGGCCATAGAATGAGCATTAATGGGATAGAGATCTGGAAAGCTAAATGAGGGAGCATTCAATTCTTCCGCTACTTTCTTGCTTGTGGGATCCAGCATGTAAATTGTACTGGGAAAGCCAAAGTTTGTTAGGTAGATGGGCGGTCGGATCATCATTTCTGTGTCTTGAATGACAGTAACAAAATTCAGGTTTAATCCATCATTGATAACATAAACACGACCGGTGGTCTGGTTAATAGCTATCTCCTGTATCTTGATTCCACCTTCACCAGCAGCCGGGTTGTCGATGGGAATGAGCTCCAGCAGCTGTGAATTATCATCCAGAACTCCGATATTATCCAATCCCGCGTAGTAGATGTGGTTGGTAGAATAACGGATGGCGGGTGCACTCGTGGGAGACTGCATCGGCAGGTTAAAATAGCTATCTGTTCCCCCTTCGATTATAGAGGATACTTCCGCTATCTCCGATGATGTATACATGCGATTGCTCATTGGGTTGAAAACAATATTAAGAGCATCATTGTCAAGCTGAAGAGGCGTTATGGAGCCAGTCTCACGGTCGTATATACAAATAGTGTTGTTGTATTCGCCCATATTGTAATAGCCAATATAAACCTTATTTTCCAGATAATTCACACCCACACCCCATCCCTGTAAACCCGGTACTATGGTATGTTCAAGTGTAACTCCATCAACAATGTTCAGCCTGTCATACTGATAACCGCACATAAAAACCTCATGTGTGACAGGATTGACAGCTATGTCTGCCACACCTCCAGTAATCGTAGGGACGCTGGTAACAGTATCGGTAGCCACATCAATTTGAAAGAATTTGCCACCATAGGTCGAATACACCTTATGCAGGCTTTCATCGTGCACAATCAGTGGGCTTACACCGGGCACAGGCAGGTCAACAATATGACGGATAAAGGTTCCAGTAGCTGCATCCACAACAGCGATTTTGGGAACTAGCCAGATATCACAAGCATAGAGTTTCCCATACTCCTCATCGACAACCATTTCACTCACTTCGTCAAGTCCCACATAAACAAAGCCTAGCTCTTCAAGCGTTGTGCCATCATATATATACACATTGCCACTAGTTTTATCGGCTACAAAGAACTTGTTACCAGCTTCATAAACTGCTACTGCCGTGGGCTGCATCCCTGGTTTGGATATAGTGCCCACCACTGTCTGACCGATAAGAGGAACGGCCATCGTAGTGACGAGAAGCACAAAAACCAACCTATTGCATAGCCGTTTGATGAGCTGAATTGGAGTAATACTAAACATGATTTTATTTCTCACAATTTTCTCCTTATGTTCTTCTAAAAAGAAGATAATTAGCATGAAGTTTTGACACACCTCCAATGAATGTCAAGTTTGTAATAAATTACAAAAGTACTTTTTTTTTAATTTTCCCTAGGGTATTTCGAGAGCCTCAGTTTAGGAAATTGTGATTTATTCTGAGGATGGAAATTGTGTCCCACAATTACCACAATAACGGGTATCGTCAGGTTAAGGGATAAGAATTTGCTTTTTTTGCACTTACGATTTACGCTCATTTTTATCAAATATTTGCCCTTTGACCCGCTACATCAACAACAATACATAGAACAAAACATCCAGTCAATAAGAAATCCGCAGAAAAGAGAGAATCTCATAGAATTGGTCTGTTAAAAGCTTATCCAGAGTAAACTCTGCCCTTTGTAGTAACAAAAACGCTGATTTTCATATATATCCCACTCTATCCTCAGCATCTTGGGTATGGGAAAGACCACCTGGCGGTGGGGAACATCCAACAGGAGTGACTCCCGCATCCACTCGCCCCATTCCTCTCGTCTCTTGGCTCCTTTCTTACTTGAACAAGAAAGAGGAATTTAGTATAGTCGTTGAACGTGAATATCTTCTACTCATTCCTTCTTTTTATTTCTTTTTTATTCACCCTTCCTCTTTATTTTTTCAGGTTAAAAATATTAAGGGGAGAGAGCCTCTTTCTAAGGGAGAGATTAGGAATCAGACTGCCAGGAAAAGCGGCTGGGAAGAAATCCCTTTGGATTCATGCTGTCTCTGTGGGCGAAGTTCTCTCGCTCCAGAATTTGGTCAAAAAGATAAAGGAGAGACATCCTGATTGGACGGTCTATTTTTCCACTCTAACCAATACCGGGATGCGAGTGGCCAGAGAGAAATTAGTTGAGGCGGATCATGTTTTTTTTATTCCCCTGGATTTTACATGTATAGTGAGGAGATTTTTTAAAACTCTAGAGCCAAAACTTTTTGTTTTGGCTGAATCAGAATTCTGGCCTAATCTCTTGAGAGAAGCACATAAGCAGACAAGAGGAGTTCTCGTAATAAACGGCAGAATCTCACCTCGATCTTTTAAGAGATATTCCCTGCTTCGTTTTTTTGCGAAGAGAATTTTAAAAAATATTGACCTTTTCTTGATGCAGACAGAGGAAGATAAAAAGAAACTTGAACAAATCGGTATTCATTCTGAAGGAATCAGAGTGGCCGGAAACTTGAAATGTGAAATCAGTCTCCCACCTTTAAACGATAAGGATATTTTAGCATTGAAGACTGAACTGAATATTGCGGAAACAAAAAAGGTGATTGTTGCCGGGAGTACCAGAAAAGAAGAAGAGAGAAAACTGATGGAGGCGTATGCAATAGCAAGGAAAATAAGAGAGGACCTCGTTTTGATCCTTGCACCCCGCCATTCAGAAAGGGCTGAAGAAGTGGAAAGGATTTGTCAACGTTTCCCTTTTCCTATCGTGAGGAAGACAAAAATTTCGACAGATACACAGTGGGATGTAATGATTCTCGACACGATAGGCGAACTTGCCCAGTTTTATGCTCTGTGTGATATTGCTTTTATCGGAGGAAGCCTTATACCCTGGGGAGGGCAAAATTTGCTTGAGCCGGCTTTTTACGAAAAACCCATATTTTTTGGGCCTCATATGGAAAATTTTGCTTTCTTAGCCGAAAAATTTATCCAGGCTGAAGCAGCTCGAACAGTATATAGCGAAAATGATCTCGTTGAAATGTTCATGATTCAGGACGAAAAATCTCTGGATGAGATGGGCAACAGGGCCAAGAAGACTCTAAACTTGCTTCAAGGGGCTACAGAGAGAACTCTCTCAGCAATAGAAACATTTATGGCAGAAGTTTAATGAATAATCGTTCGAAAAAATTATGTGTTATCCTGCTGCTGATACTCATCATTTTTTCATCCCAGCAAAATTCTCTTTTTGCACAGAATGATTCTAAAAAAGACAAGCTTAGTAAGGAATTTTTTTTAAGCTGTAAGGATGATTTCTTAGAAGTTCTTGTCTCACCAAAGGAATGGAGGGGGAAAACCCTTTTAAAGTTTTCAGCTATTGTCGGGGCAGGGCTTCTTCTTTATGCTCTGGACGGGGATATTCATCGATGGAGCCAGGATAACCAGAGTCCACTCTCCGAGGATTTCTTTAAATTCATAACTCATTTTGGCGATGGATACGTTTTGCTTGGTCTGATGACGGCATTATATGCATCCGGAGAAGTGTTTCACCGAAACAGCCTGAGGAAAACAGCGCTTCTGAGCCTGGAGAGTTGGCTGACTGCCGGAGTTATCGTCAGGGGCATAAAGATTGTTTCCGGAAGGGCACGTCCCTGGACGGGTGAATCCAGCCATTCTTTTCATCCCTTATCTCTGAGGTCAAGATTCAATTCCTTCCCTTCAGGGCATGCCTCATCGGCCTTTGCCGTTGCCACTGTGATCGCTGAACAATCAGAGAAAGCCTATATCGATATTTTGGCCTACAGTATTGCGTCTTTGGTGGCTGTATCCAGGGTTCATATCGACAAGCACTGGCCGTCCGATATCCTGATCGGTTCTGCAATCGGCTACTTTGTTGCCGAAAAAATTTGCTCCTTGGATAAGGATAGAGATTCAGATAGAGTGAGGATTAACCTCCAGTTTTCTCGACAGAGGCGAGCCGTATCAATCACCTTTTCCTTTTGAAGAACAGAGTCTAGACTTCGTGTTTTTTTGTGTATATATTAAATATGGATTAAAGGTAAATTTGTCTTTTTTTAAGGAGATAAAATGACAAAGAATATAACTCGAAGACATTTCCTTAAGAGATCGTCAATAATTGTTGCAGCGGCTGGCTTTGGCGGCTGCGGGATTCTGCTTAAAGGATGCACTTCCAAAAAAGATTTTGACATTGTTATAAAGGGGGGGCATGTTTTTGATGGATTAGGGAGCGAGGCGGTCAAAACCGATATTGGAATCATCGGAAATAATATCAAAGAGATAGGGCTGATATCGAGTTCGAGGGGAAAGACTGTTATCGACGCCAAGAATCTTGCTCTCTGCCCTGGATTTATCGATGTCCATGATCATACAGATGTGCAGCTCCTGGTCAATCCTAAAGCCGAAAGTGCAATCCGTCAGGGAGTGACAACTCTGGTCAGTGGAAATTGCGGGTTTTCTCCTTTCCCTGTCGCTGAAGAGATATTTGGAGAGTACAAGGAGAATTTAAAAGAGGAGCTTGATGTTGAATTAACATGGAGGGATATTGAAGGATTTTTCTCCCGCCTTGAAGAAAGAAGGATGGCTCTCAATTATGCCACTCTGGTTGGGCAGGGCTCGATCAGGGGAGCCGCCATGGGATTCAACGACCGTTCCCCTGAAGAAAAAGAGCTCAAACAAATGAAAAAAATGGTGGCAGAGAATATCAAGAATGGAGCTGTAGGTTTATCGACCGGGCTTGAGTATGCACCGGGAAGCTATGCCAAAATTGATGAGATAATCGAATTATGCAGGATTGTTGCTCAATATGGTGGAGTCTATGCCACTCACATGCGGGATGAGGGAGAACAGTTGATAGAATCACTCCAGGAGTCGATTGAAGTTTCCCGCAGGACAGGAGCCAGTCTTCAAATCTCTCATTTTAAGATTGCTTACCCCAAGAATTGGCATATAATTGATGCTGCCCTGGACAAGATTGAAGAGGCAAAGAATAATGGTATTTCAATTTCCTGTGACCGGTATCCTTACATTGCAGGGTCAACGGGGCTGAGCTATTATTTTCCACTCTGGGTAAAACAGGGAACAACTGAGGAATTTTTAGTCAGGCTGAAGGACCCTAAACTCGAGGAAAAACTCCGGGCTCACGTGGCTGAACAGGAAAAGAAACTCGGTTCCTGGGACAAAGTTGTCATTTCGTCTGTGGTTTCTGAGGAAAACAAGCAGTTTGAAGGCAAAAGTGTTCTGGAAGGTGCCAGAGTTTTGAGAAAGAGCCCTTATGAGTTTATGAGAGATATCCTGATTGAAGAGAAAAACAGGGTAGGTATGGTCATATTCATGATGAAAGAGGAGAATTTAGAGAGAATTCTGGCCCATCCTCTTGTCGGCGTTGGTGCCGACGCTGCGGCTCTTGCTCCCTATGGTCCGCTGGGCAGGGGAAAGCCCCATCCCCGGCATTATGGGACTTTTCCGAGAATACTGGGAAGGTATGTCAGAGAAAAAAAGATTGTTCCTATGCCTGAGATGGTAAAAAAGATGACTTCTTCTCCTGCTCTGAAATTTGGCTTTGTGAAAAGAGGGGTTTTGAGGGTGGATTGTTTTGCTGACATTGTCGTATTTAACAGGGATAAGGTTATTGATAAGGCTACCTGGGCAGAACCTCATCAATATCCAGAGGGTATTGAATTCGTTCTTGTCAATGGAGAAGTTGTTATCGAGAGAGGCGAACATACCGGGAGTCTACCTGGGAAAATATTAAAAAAAGAAGTCAAGGCTTGATGCCAGAGTTTTTTTGGAGTTATGAAGTCGTGAAAAAAGTTTTGTTTTTACTCATTTTCATAATTCTGAGTCCGATTTCTGCATTGCCCGTACACAGTGAAAAGCTGTCCACTCCTTCCGGCGTGACCATAGAAATCAATTATAGAGCGCTTCAACGAGGTGAAGTCATTGTTGTTAAGATCAATGGCGATTGGAGAGTTAAAGAGGTGCACATACAATTCTTAGAAAATAAATATTTCATGGCAAAAAGCAAAAATAACTCCAGTCTCCTGGCTTTCGTTGGCCTTGACCTTAACCTTGAGCCAGGCACTTATACGATGGAATTTTTCATAGATAAAACTTCGGGCGGGAAGGAGTATATACAGACTCAAATTCCAATTTTAGAGAATAAGTTTCCTTTAAGAAGATTATGGGTTCCAAAGGAATTTGTGGTACCTCCGCCAGAATTTCATGAAAGAATAAGAGAGGAAGCAGAGATGCTTCGAGCGCTTTATGGAAAGATCACTCCTAAATGGCATGGGGAAGGTCGTTTTATAATCCCTTCTTCAGGTAAAGTGCACAAAAATTTTGGCGACAGGAGAATTTTTAACGACATAAAGCGTTCAACCCATGGGGGAGTGGATATTACAGCTCCGCGTGGAGCACCCATTATAGCTTCAAATTCGGGAAGGATCGTTCTGGCCAGGGATCTCTACTATGCTGGAAAAGCAGTGATCATCGATCACGGACTTGGCCTTTTTACTCTTTCCTGTCATTTTTCAAAAATCACGGTAGAGGAAGGCGATCTGGTCAGGAAGGGAGATCTTATCGGCGAGATAGGATCTACGGGTAGAGTGACAGGACCTCACCTCCACTGGGGGGTTAAGGTGTTTGGAAACAGGATCGATCCGTTCTCTCTTTTAAGCCTTAACCTTGATTGAGGATATTTTAGATTATTTTCCTTCTTTCATGTAAGAGTCCAGCCACTCATGAACTGTCTTCCACCAGAGCTCTGCGTTTTGCGGCTTTTGGATAAAGTGGTCTTCATCAGGGAAATAAAGCATTTTTGAATGAACCCTCATCCTCTGAAGAGCCGTGAAAAACTGAAATCCCTGGGTGACAGGAACTCTAAAATCTCTCTGGCCGTGGATGACCAGACATGGAGTTTTGAAATTTTCAACATAATAGCTTGGTGACCACTTTTTATACATTTCCATGTTAGCCCAGGGAGGTCCTTTGAACTCCCATTCGGGAAACCAGAGCTCTTCAGTCGCGCCGTGCATGGAACGCAGGTCATAGACTCCGGCGTGAGAAATGAGACAGTTAAAGCGGTCTGTGTGGCCCTCGAGCCAGTTGACCATGTAGCCGCCGTAAGAAGCCCCGGCTGCGGAGAGACGGCTCTTATCAATGAATTCATATTGAGAGAGAAGGAAATCTAAGCCCTGCATGATATCTTTAAAGGGTTTTCCTCCCCAGTCGCCGGTTATAGAATCTGTGAAGTCCTGGCCGTAGCCTGTGCTGCCGTGGAAGTTGATCAGCGCGGTCACATAGCCTGGAGAGGAGAACATCTGGGCGTTCCATCGAAAATGGAAGTTGTCAGACCAGGCGCCCTGAGGCCCTCCATGAATAAGCAAAACAAGTGGATATTTTTTGGATGAGTCAAAGAAGGGTGGTTTGACAAGAAAACCGTGCACTTTTTTCCCTCCTGCACCATCGAACCAGAACTCTTCTGCAGGATTCATCTCGAGTTGAGAAAGAAGTTCACTGTTTACCGCTGTCAGTTGCTCCGGTTTTTTTGTTTTTAGATCGAAAGAGTAAATCTCAGCCGGACGGTGAAGAGCCTGTTTAAGGAAGAACATCTTTTTTCTGTCCGGAGAGAGGCGAGGGGAACCGATAGTATGACCTTCAAGTATTTT
>JAGLWV010000077.1 GCA_023133225.1 Candidatus Aminicenantota bacterium
CTGTCAGGGGACCAGAGAATTTCGTTGACCGATCTATCCAGAGCTTCTGTCAGAATTATTCTTTTTTGATTTTTCCGGTCATAAAGGAAAAGTCTGTATTTATCGGCTTCAAATCCTGGCCTGGCCATGGCCCGGTAGGCAATATACCGTCCGTCAGGTGAGTAATGAGGAGAATTGTCATTTGCTTTATTTGATGTGATTTTCTTGACCTTTCCTCCCTCTATAGATGTGGTGAACAGATCATTGTTCGTTCCGAGGGATATCTTCAATTCCGGGTCAATGTTTCGGACAAAGCAGATGTCGTTACCTTCAGGAGAGAATGCGTAGTCGTGGCTGCTTCCTAAAGAGATGGGAGGAGTGTCGAAGTCGCCCGGTGTGACATCGATCGCTTTCCCTCCATCTGCAGGGACGACAAAAAGATGGCTTCTTTTTTCATCTCGCCATGAGTTCCAGTGCCGGAAGAGAAGCTGATCGAAAATTTTGGCTTTGACCAGACTCTTTTCTCTCTTTTGATTCCTTTCTCTGTTGCTGTCGTCATCTGGGCAGTCAGGATAGATTGAAGAGATAAAAGCCAGGTGTTTTCCTGTGGGGGACCAGATAACACCACTGGCTCCGGTGGAAATGTTCGTGATCTGGAAAGCTTCCCCTCCCGTGGGATCGATCATCCATATTTGAGGTGCTCCTCCTCTTGTTGAAACAAAAGCCAGCTTTTTCCCGTCAGGTGACCAGCGGGGACTGAAGTCAGCCTTAGGGCTTGAGGTGAGTCTCCACGGTTTTCCCCCTTTAGAGGAGATGATCCAGATGTCACTGTTGCTGGTGTTTCGCTCTTTATCCATTTCCGTGACGACAAAGGCGATAATCTTCCCATCAGGTGAAACCTGAGGGTCACTCACCCGTTTTATTCGCATGAAGTCATCAAAGGTTATGGGATGTGTGCGGGAGTCTGCTTGAATGAACAAAGTAATAAGCAGGAATATTGAGAGAAACAGATATGTTTTTTTCATGATTTTTTCTCCTTTTTCGTAGTCATGAATGATTCTTATTTAACATAATTTTGGGTAAGTACTCAACATTTTCAAATTGACATCCCTTCGTTTCGTTTCTATTATTAAGCCTTTAACCAGGATTATTTATAAAAAATGCCGATTTATAGCAGTCTCAAGACATCCCAACTGATTAAGTCCATAAGAGAGGCTTATCAGGCCGGTCAGGAAGATGAAGCTTTGGAACCGATTGTGGCCGTTGGTTCTTCAGGTCAAGTTCTGGGGAGGTTTGAGCGAGGAGACTATGCGATTTTTTATAATATACGCGGGGAAAGAGAGATTGAGTTAACTCAAAGTTTTGTTGATAGGAATTTCAGTCACTTCCCTGTAAAGAAAGATCTGCAACTAAATTTTGTAACCATGATCGAGTATGATTCTTCCCTTGACGTTAAAGTTGCTTTTCCTTCGGATGGGAAGATCAAGAACACTTTAGCTGAGGTTCTTTCCAAAGAAGGAATTCGTCTGCTGAAAATTTCCGAATCCGAGAAGGCTGCCCATGTCGGTTTTTTTATGAACGGAAGAAATGAAAAAACATTTCCAGGCGAGGAGAGAATTATCGTTCCTTCACCAGAGGGTATCTCTTCCTATGCTCTAAAGCCTGAGATGAGTGCCAGCCAGGTTAGAGAAGCTATCTCCTCAAATCTTAAAAATCCCGCTTACCCAATGATCATAGCCAATCTGGCAAACGTGGATGTTGTAGGTCACATTGAAAATAAGGCAGCTGTGCTTAGAGCTGTGGAAACAGTTGACCAAGAGCTAGGGAAAATAATCGAGGACTGTCGCACTCAGAGCGTGACACTTATTGTTACATCCGACCATGGGACAGTAGAAGAATGGCTTTATGCCAATGGTACGGTCAACACCGGCCATACAAAAAATCCTGCTCCTTTTATCCTTGCTGATTTTTCCTCTGAGGACCAAAAATCCTGGCATTTAAAGCAAGAAGGGGATCTGTCCGATGTTGCTCCCACCCTCCTGGAGTTGCTGGACCTGAAAAAACCCCTTGAGATGACTGGCGAGAGTTTGATTCTCAATTCCCCACAGGCAGCAAAAGCAGAAAGGAGAGTGCTCCTTCTCATTTTGGACGGATGGGGGATGAGGCAGGAGAGAGAAGGAAATCTGATTGCCGAAGCAGAAACTCCAAACTTTGATAAATTGTGGTTCGATTATCCTCACTCCTACCTTAGAGCCGCAGGCGAAGCAGTAGGAATGCCTTCCAACACCGTAGGCAATTCTGAAGCCGGGCATCTTCATCTCGGAGCCGGAAGGAAGGTCCGTCTTGATCGGGTCAAGATAGATGAGGCCATAGAGGATGGTAGCTTTTTTCGAAACGATGCTTTTCGCTGGGCTATGGAGGGAGCGAAAAGGGACAAGAAATCACTCCATCTTATGGGAATAGTATCCCGTTACAGCTCCCACGGTACAATAAAGCATCTTTTTGCTCTGCTTCGTCTGGCTCAGCAGATCGAGCTTCCACATGTCTTTATACATTCTTTGATCGGCCGGAGAGGGGAGAAGCCTGAAAGCGGTGCCGTTTATGTTTCAAAGGTGGAAGAGATGTGTCAGACTCTCTCTCTCGGTCAGGTTGTTACTGTTATCGGGAGATTCTGGGCTTTGGATAGAGAAGAAAACTGGGATCGAGTGGAAAAGGCTTACAGGGCATTGGTTTTTGGAGAAGGGAAGCAAGCTATTCTGGAATTATGAAAAAAAACAACGTTTACGTGTAGGAATTATCGAGTTGAGAGAACTTTTTTTAGGAATTGCCGTATATTAATATAAGAGTTTAGGATAATATGTAGGATATGAGTATAGAAGTTAAAGACCTTCATTTCAGCTACGGAAAACTTAAAGCCCTGGATGGAGTGGACCTGGATTTGCCCCAGGGAGCCATCGGTCTTTTAGGACCTAATGGAGCAGGCAAAAGTACACTTCTTCGCATTCTTCTCGGATTTCTTGTTCCTGATAAAGGCGAAGGCCGTATTCTCGACTATGATATCAAGCACGAGCAATCCTCTATCCGCCGTTTTGTCGGCTACATGCCAGAGGATGACTGCTTTATTCCTGGAATGGATGCTGTCTCCTTCACCTCTTATTTCGGGGAACTCTCGGGAATGCCCCGTCAGGAGGCCATGAAGCGTGCCCACGAGGTGCTTTTTTATGTTGGGCTGGGGGAGAGCCGCTACCGTAATCTTGAGACCTACTCCGGAGGTATGAAGCAGAGACTCAAGCTTGCTCAGGCGATAGTTCACGATCCAAAACTCATTTTTCTCGATGAGCCCACAAGCAGCCTGGACCCTCAGGGGAGAAAAGAAATACTGGAGCTTATCATAGATATATCTTCCAGGAAAGATATCCAGATCCTGATCTCCTCCCATATCCTTCCCGATATCGAAGCTATCTGTTCCTACGTAGTGATTCTCAATAAGGGAAAATTAGCTGCTCAGGGTGATATGGACAGGCTCAAACAGATAGATTACAAACTCTATGAATTAAGGGTAAAGGGGGAATCAGAAGGTTTTGTTAAAAAATTGCGGGATAAAAAGTCCAGAATAAAAGAAACCAAAGATGGGGTTTTAAAAGTTTATTTACCTCCTGATAAAAATCCCCAAGATATTTTTGCGGTTGCCGCCGAAGAGAATATTCAAATAAGGCATTTTGTAAAAAGCCGGACGTCTCTTGAAGATTTATTTGCAAAAGCAGTGGGAGTCGATTGATGTTTATCAAAGAAAAAGGATACGCCCATTGGGATGGAGAGTTGAAAAAGAAGAAATTTCCCTGGATGCCTATCACTCGGTATGGAATAAAACTGGCCTTTAGAAAAAAGTCTTTTAGATTTTTTTTCTACGGTGCTCTTGCTCCTTCAGGGATCTTTCTTATTGGGATTTATGTTTCGGAGAGACTAGAGGATTTTCGTTCCATGATAGGAGAGACTTCGCGGTTTGTTAATATCAATCCTGCTTATTTTAAAAATTTTCTTGCCAGCGATTTTCTCCTCTTTTTTTTAGTCATACTCCTGTTGTTATGTGGTGCTGGTCTTATTTCCGATGACCTTAAGTACAATTCTATCCAGCTTTACTTTTCCCGTCCACTCAAGAAAAGGGAGTACTTTTTTGGTAAAGTCTCTGTTATCGTTTTTTTTCTGTTTCTTGTGACCCTTGTGCCCGGACTAATCCTTTTTATCATGAAACTGGTTTTCGCAGGGGATTTAAAATTTTTCGCATCTTATCCCTGGCTTCCTCTATCCATAATCGGTTATTCTTTTCTGGTTACAGCTTTCTTTTCCTTTTACGGCCTTTTCCTCTCTTCCTTGAGTAAAAACAGCAGGTATGTCGCCGTTCTTATTTTTGGTGTTTATTTTTTCTCTCATATTATTTTTCAAATTTTTGATGGCATATTCAAGAACCCTTATTTTTCACTTCTTTCCATCAGAGCCAATCTCCAGCAGATGGGTGCTTTTTTTTTCAATCAGAAAGCTCCCCATGCTGTCCCCTGGATTTACTCTCTATTGGTTCTTTCTGGAATTTGTGTTTTAGCAGGCTTTGTTTTGAAAAAGAGGATCAGGGGTGTTGAGGTTGTGAAATGAAATATGTCATTGAAACTCATAAGCTCTCCAAATGGTACGGAATTGTTTTAGGGTTGAGCGATGTCTCCCTCCAGATCGAACCGGGTATTACAGGAATCCTGGGACCTAATGGTGCCGGGAAATCAACTTTTTTGAAACTTGTAACCGGGCAGATAAAACCGAACATCGGCACTGTCACCATCATGGGACAAAAGGTCAGAAACAATTATTCTCTTTTTTCTCGAATCGGATTTTGCCCTGAGCAGGACTCGTTCTATGAAGAGATGACAGGCTGGGAGTTTGTGACAAATCTGTTGAAACTTCATAATTTCTCTCATCCTGAAATCGAAGCCAGGGCTGGTGAAGTTTTGAAGATTGTCGAATTGGAAAATGATAAAGACAGAATCATTAAGTCCTACAGCCGCGGCATGCGCCAGAGACTTAAATTTGCCCAGGCTATTGCTCATGAGCCTGACATCATCATCCTGGACGAACCCCTGAATGGTATGGATCCTCTCGGGAGGCGGAAGATTATCCGCCTCATAAAGAAATATAAAGCCCAGGGAAAGACGATCCTTGCCTCCAGCCATGTTCTTCCTGAGATAGAGGCAATGACAAATAAGATCATTCTTATACATCAAGGTATGATTTTTGCCCAGGGTGATATTCAAGGCATCAGGGATCTGATCGAAACCCACCCCCATATTGTCTCCATCAAGTGTAATAATCCGGTAAAACTCGCTTCAGAATTCATAAAGAAAGACTATGTGCTCAAGGTTAATTTTAGCTCAACTCCGGATGTTCTTCTTGTTGAGACAAATAACAGAGAAGAATTTTTTAGCTTTCTTCCTTCTTTCTTTGTTAAATACAATATTGAAGTGGACGAGATTTCTTCCCTTGATGATAATCTTCAGGCTGTTTTTGATTATCTGGTAGGAACATAAGATGGATCATACAAAAACGGTGCCCTATTTTCTGACTTCTTTGAGGAATGTTTTTTCTTTTTTCTTTTTTCTGGGGAGGAGGACGAAAAGAACAAAAATATTTTACTTGATAAGTTTTCTTCCGGTTGTGATGGCATTTATCATTAAATTTTCACAAATTTTTTCTGACAGCAGGGATTTCACCGGAATTTATATTTTTTCTAATATGATTATAGTCTTTTATCTTCAGTTTCTTATCCTTATCCTTGCTCTTTTTTTTGGGATTTCGGTGTGTTCGGATGAAGTGGAAGGAAAAACACTAACTTACTTAACCACCCGTCCGGTTTCTAAATCGGCTATAATCCTGGGAAAATATGGCGCCTACACTTTATTGACTGTTCTTATGGTGTGGATTGGAGTGATCTTATCTTTTTTTGTCTTGAATGTAGATAAACTGCTTGATTTTTCCCTGTATCGCATTCTTTTAAAAGATCTGGCTGTTTTAAGCCTGGGACTCATGTGTTACACATCTTTTTTTACTTTTATCGGGACATTTCTGAAAAAATCTATTCTTTTCGGACTTGTTTTTGGTTTTGGCTGGGAAAGTGTGATCCAGTATTTTCCCGGTGCTACACAGCGCTTTGCTATTGCTCATTATCTTAAATCCCTACTGCCTTCTCCTCCAAGGGGCAGATTTTCCTTTTTGATGTTTCGGTTGGAGCCGAGCTCTCCAGGCATGGCAATATTTATGCTTTTTCTGATCACAGCTGTTTTTCTTGGCTTGGCCTGTCTGCTTTTTTATATAAAAGAATACATACTTGAGGATTAAACTGAATTATTTATAAAAACTGCCGACACCATATTTTATTTACAATGATATAAGCTCGTTATGTTGTTTTTCTTATAACCATAATTCAGGCTTTCTTCCATGTTCTCAACTTTATCATAAGTCGGCATTTTTTACCCTTCG
>JAGLWV010000078.1 GCA_023133225.1 Candidatus Aminicenantota bacterium
ACTACAGCTTCATGGGCTGCGGCCTCGCCGCTGCAGCAATCTCGGCCCGTAAATAATCCAGGCAATATGAATTATTTATAAAAACTGCCGACACCTTCATTTATTTTTTCTCTTTTTCCTTGAGTTTATCCAGCAGCTCTTCGGGAAAGCTTGCATAGATATTCACATGGTCAGGTCCTGCTGTAATCTCAATATTATCTAACACCTCACCCATATTGAAATCCTGTATTTGGATCATTGATCCCATCATTTTTAGTCCGTTTAAGGAATCAGCTATCTGCCGGCTCTTGTCTGGATCGCCTGTCAGCAGCTTTATTTCAGCTATGAAACTTTTGTTTTTATAATCAAAAGAGAGAGATGCGGCATTGATAGCTTCTATGTCTTTGAGCATAGGAGAGGCACCTGTCATTTCCTCTTTAACTTCAGGTGGAATGGCAAAGGCACCCCATAATATAGCGCCTTTATTGGCGTCTGCCAGCAAAGCAGCAAGTGAATCGTTTTTAAAGACATTCTCTCTTTTTTTCTGCAGGACATCTATTACAGATTTGACTCCTTCTTCATTCCCAGCACTGATGTTTGAGTCGTCTAAGAAGGCAAAATTCACCTCTTTTTCACCTTCTTTTTTGATGGTGTATATGGTGAAGCCGTCATACTCTTTCTCTGTAAATTCCTCTCCTTCTTCCATATTCTCCTTAATGAGAGGGAGTAAAGTCTCCCTGCTGTATTTAAGGTTTAAAACAAAAGATACTGTTTTTATCTCTTTTCCTTCCCCCTTAGTTGCAGAGGCCGCGATAGAATAGATGTCCTCCTTGGGGTCGATTCCTGTTTTTTCTATGAATTCCTGGTATTTTTGATAGCTCTCTTCGTTTTCCTCTTCTTTGATTATTTCATCAACGGCATCGATAGCCATTATTCTCTGGATGTCGATGAAGAGAACACCCTGGGCATCCACAGGAAGAAGACTGAGCATATCATTCGCTTGAGCTGCTCCGGATGAAGGAGCCGCTGGCTTTTTTTCGCAGGAGATAAAAGATAAGAGAGCGAAAATAATCACAATTCCAATGGCCGTGAATTTTTTCATTTTTTTCCTCCTCTGTTTTCTCTATTTATTAAAACGATTAAGAAAGTCCTGTATCTCAAAGGACTATATCAAAAAATACAAATGTTAGGCAAATTTATTTCAAATATCTGTAGAGTTCCATCTGGCTGGAATAGAGCAAACATCGAAGCCATATGATCAAGAAGATGAACAGTTGCTGGATAAAAAAAGCGACAAGAACAAAGGGCCAGTCAGATTGTGGAATGGATTCTTTGAGGAAGATATAGCCGATTGTTATCGCGACCTGAATGAGAAAAATCAGGTAATACAACCCTAGAGTAGAGAAAGGACGCCTGAAAACAAAGCCAAAGGCCTGGAAAACAGTTTTAAGAACATCGCGGCGGTCTTCAAGCACGATTTTGATACGGGCATAGTCAAAAACCATCTGAAAAAAGAGTAGAAGAAAAAATATGATCATGCTGAAACCAAGGTTGTAATAGAAAGGGGTGATTTCTGAGAGTGAATCTTTTTGAACGTTATCCATAATCAAGTTGAATCCATAATCGAGAATAGCTACGAGTGTGAAAAGGATCACCGAGGATATAAGCAAAAGAAGAAGGAAACGGAAAAAATAAGTGCCGGAACCATTAAAGAATTTTTTCATTTTAAATTTTAAGGTGTCCTGGTTGAAGGTAAAAAGGATTCCTCCGGCAAGGAAGGTATGGAGAATGATGTAGAGAAGTCCCATGATAAGCACAGGAAGAGGGAGTCTGAAAAATCGCATCTGGATGAGTCCTTCAAGGTTGTTGAGGATAGCCCCTTTTCCTAAAATCGATGGAGAAAAGGTTCTCTCAAGGCCCTGGCTTTCATCCCTGAATTCTTGCCACCATAAATAATCAAAGCCTTCGGCCATTCTATCACCGACTTTGCTGCTGCCGAAGGAATCTTTAAGAGAGTGATACATGGGAAGAGCCAGGATTATGGAAAAGAATAAGTTCACGACAAAGAGGAGAAGGACCATTCGGGTGGTTTTCCCCGTATTTATAAATCCTTTAGCAAAATTCATGAAAACTTTCATCTCTATACTCCTTGTTCCTTATCAGCCTCCAAGTATAGTAAAAAACTCCAAAGCATGCTGGAGCCAGAGCATCCAGTTGGATACCCATTTTAGAGGAGCAAGTGTGTTGGGCTTTCTTTTCATGCTGTTGTTGGTCCGATTCAAATCAAGAACCAGCTTGAATTCCGGATCGATGATTGCCTCTTTAATCCGGGAAGTGTGTGTATATGTGAACTTTTCCCACCTGTACATTCCATCCCATGTTTCTTTGACTTCCATTCCGTCTTCAAACACGATGAGCATGTCAACGGGAATTTTTACCTCTCCCAGACGGCGGACGGTAACTTCTGAGCGATAAAGAGTATTGTTGGATGTGTTTTCTGCTCTTTCTCTATACTCTCCGTCAAACCATCCTCTGGGCTTTCTTTCTCTCTGGCTTCTTATACTTCCAATGGCGTAATCCAGCTTTCCCGAACCATAGACAAGTTGATCGAGAAACCAGCTCATATCCTGTTCAGCGTATTCTGAAACAACTGCATAAAAATCTTTAGGGCGTGGATGTTTGAACCAGTGGCGCTGCGAATAATCTTTGATCATTTTCGCAAAAAGCTCCTCTCCCATGAACCTTTTGAGGGTTCTCAACATGAGCTCAGCTTTCGCATAGGAATTTGCTCCATAGCTTCCGCCCTCCATAAATTTCCATGCGAAGCGCTGCATATCATCCATGTTATAAGTCCTTCGGTGACTGGCGATTCCATCTGATTCGATGGGGATTTTTACCTTCTTGAAGGTTACGGGTATTCCGAAATACATTCTGTTGTAGAGAGGTTCTCCGTAAGCAGCATAATAGACCTCTGTATCTAAGAAAGAAGTAAATCCCTCATCCATCCAGGGATTTTCAAACTCGTTCGACCCGACAAGGCCGTAAAAGTAGCCGTGGCCGAACTCATGGATGGTTACGCCTTCTGGCCTGGACATGCCCTTCCAGGTGAGAAAATAGGCGCCTCCGGTGAAGAATGTCGGATACTCCATTCCCCCCGAACGGCTGTTATAGGCAGGATCGACACAGGTCGAAGTCGTGTAAGGGTAATCTCCGTAGAAAAGGCTGCAGTATTTTATCGCGTTTTTTACCGCATTCATGTATCTTTCTTTGAGATGTTTGTGATAGGGCTGAAGGAGGAGCGTTATTTCAGTTGTCTTACCTGGCGCAAACTCAAAATCTTCTTTGTACTCAAGAAAAGAGGGAGAGGCGGTCCAGGCAAAATCATGGACGCTTTGCTGGAAGAAGTAATGGCTTGTGGTCCCGTCTGTGTTGTCAATTTTTTCTCTGTGCTCGCCGGTCGCTCCTACGATAAAAGAGGAAGGAAGTGTGATTTTAACGTCATAGGTTCCATAGTCGGCATAATATTCACTTGAAGAATGGTATTGATGACAGTTCCATTCCCCGTCCTCAAACACCCCTATTTTCGGAAACCACTGGGCAATGAAATAGTAGTCCCTGTAAACTCCTGTTCGTGATATGGGGCGAGGGATTTTGGATTCGAATTCAATGCTGAGAAGAATTGTCTGGCCGGGCTCTACGGGTTGGGCGAGTTTAACCGAGAAGACAGTCTGGTCGAAGATGTTAAGATCGTCAGGATGTCTGAATTCCATGAGTGGGAATAGATCATAGTCATCGAAATATGGATTTTGTATGACCTTTATTGAGTTAACACGGCAGAATCCCCAGTCGTCTTTTTTAAAGCCTGGCACACTTCTTCCCCTTCGAGCACCTTCTGTGAGAAATGTACTCATGTTGTTCTGGAAGGCGTTCCAGTAGAGATGAAACCAGAGCACCTGAGTGGAAATGTCCGTATCATTCGTCCAGGAAAGAAATTCTGTAGCTTTTATCAGCTTCTGTTCTGTGTCCAGCTTGACATCCATGGTGTAGTTGGCGATCTGTTTACATAAAGGTTCATCGGGAGAGGTGAAGAAAGGGATAGAAATAAAAAGTAAGAGGAAGATTAAGGCTGGGATTTTTTTTGCCAATCTGGCCTCCTTATATACATTTTTTTTCATATTATTAAAGTTGATTTCTTTTTACAATACAAAATATTCTTTAAAATTGAGTTGATTTCTTTGAGCAATCGGATTAATTTTAAATTCCAGAAGATAAAAGGAGGAAAAACATGGCAAAAACAAGAAAATATTTTGGATTACTGCTTAGTTTATTGTTATTGCGAGCGAAGCGTGGCAATCTCAACAGGTTAAATAAAAAAAAGGAAAAGGACAGTGAAAGATGACAAAGATAAATAAGAAGGGAGAGAATCCATTTCAACAGCTTGTCAAGAGCAGGAGAAGCATTCGCCGCTATCTGGAGAAACCCGTTGAGAGGGAAAAAATCCTGACCTGCATAGAGGCGGCGCGCCTTGCTCCATCGGCAGACAATGTCCAGCCCTGGAGGTTTTTAATCATTGACGATCCCGAGCTGAAGTCTCAACTAGCCAAGGAAGTTTTTTCAGGGATTTATTATATTTCGAAATTTGCAGCCAAAGCTCCTGTTCTCATTATGATCCTGGCTCGGCTGGATATCATTGCCAACAGGATAGGGAAGCAGATCCAGAACATCCATTTCTATCTGATCGACATAGGGATCGCTGGAGAGCACATCGTGCTTCAGGCAGAGGAGCTCGGGCTGGGAACATGCTGGATCGGCTGGTTCAATTCCCGGAAAGCCAGAAGATTTTTAAAGATTCCCCGCAAGTACAAGATCGTCTCACTGATGGCCGTGGGCTCTTACGAAAAGAGACCTCCAAAGGAGAAGAAACGTAAAAAACTCGAAGAAATAGTCTGGTTTAACAGGATGGAAGAATAAATATTTCGAAGTTTTCTTTGCTTTTTATTAATAACAATTTTATTATCTTGACCTTAGAAGGAAATTATTTAGATTAAGAGGAAAGTGAAAAAATGGACGAAATTAAGAAAACATTAAAAGATTCGGGCCTGATGCGATGGAGCGCTTTGTTACTGGTAAGCATCATAATGTTTGCTACCTATTATTTTTATGATGTATTTTCTGCCATTAAATCAACACTCCAGAGTGAAGTGGGATTAAGCAATGTTCAATATGGTTCCTTGGTTGGTGCTTATTCTCTTGCTAACTCTTTCTTGCTGATGGCTGTTCTGGGGGGGATCATTCTTGATAAGTGGGGAATAAGAAAAACCGGCTATATCTTTCTATTTTTTGTGGTTTTGGGTTCTCTTACAACGGCTTATGGTGCAAGCGATTTATTTAAACCAGGGGCATTCGGATATTCGTTCATGAGTTCTTTTTTGTCTCGTTATTCTCCTGAGTTGAAAATGATGTTGTTAGGCAGATTTTTATTTGGCCTAGGCTGTGAAACCATTTATGTCACTATCAATAAGATCATGGTTAAGTGGTTTAAAGGTAAAGAATTGGCTTTTGCTTTTGGAATAAACCTTGCCATTGCTCGATTTGGGACAGCATCAGCCTTAATGTTTTCACCTGTTCTTATTAGTGCCAAACAAGGCTGGACGACTGCCGGTTGGTTTGGAGCTATGCTGGTGATGATTAGCTTGTTAACTTTCACAGTATACACATTATTTGATTTAAAATATGACAGACAGGTTAAGGAAGGGCTTTCAGAGGAAAAAAGTGATGAGTTTAAATTCTCTGATATTTTAGCATTATTTAAAAATTCATCCTTTATGTTTGTTACATTGTTGTGTGTGACTTTTTATTCTGCGGTCTTTCCTTTTTTAGCTTTTGCTCCTGATCTTTTACAAAACAAGTTTGGCTTTTCCGGAGAGCTAAGTGGGAAGATCACATCCATTCTTCCTTTTGGAACAATTCTTTTTACGCCGCTTTTTGGGTGGTTCTGTGATAAAAAAGGGAAAAGTGCTTCACTGATGATTTTCGGTTCGTTTTTGCTCATTTTAGTGCATTTGACCTTGTCGCTCACCACGCTGACACCCTATATTCCAATGTTTGTGTTAGGTGTCGCCTTTTCACTTGTGCCTGCCGCAATGTGGCCATCTGTTGCAAAAATTGTTAAGGAAAAAAGACTTGGAACAGCATACGGATTGATGTTTTTTATTCAGAATTTTGGATTATGGGGCATTCCGGTTTTAATGGGGAAGGTGTTAGATAAAACAAATCCAGGGATCACTCCTGAAATGATCGAAGCCGGTGGAGCCATTTATGATTATACGATGACGGTATTGATGCTGGTTATTTTGGGAATGCTGGGACTATTTTTTGCGTTTTTATTAAAAAAAGAAGATAAAAAATCTGGATTTGGGCTTGAATTGCCCAATAGGGAATAAAAAACAAAAGAGGAACAGGGAAGAACTATATTTCCACTTTAAAAATGCCTTTAAATGTGAAGCCAAAGATAATAGCAAGAGCAAAATAGACGAGCCACCAGGGGAGGTTCAAGCCGAAAAGATTCATGCTTTTTGATGGATATTTCACTTCAATCTTTTTGATGGGAAGGTTTCCAGGAAGGGGGGCTTCCTTAGGATGAAATAATTCGTCGATGAAGTTTCTCCTTACTTTTGCTGGGGAGATTCTGCTGAGAGCTTTTTGGTTGACAGCGACTTCTTTTGTGATCCTGCGACCGTCGATTATCAGTGTTAAATCGTGAATGCCTTTTTCTTTTGCATGAAGACGCCAGTTAATTTCCCCCTCTTCTTCAATTCTGACAGGAGGGATCTCGATATCAATGCCTGAAGAAGGTTCGACAGCAATGTCGATATGAAGAGGGTTTTGACCTTCTTTAAGCTTTACTACTAAAATTGCTTTTTGTCCTGGATCTAAAGCCTGGTAGCCGAACCAGAGACTGAGCTGGATGAGGATCAAAATGAGGGGAATGATCATTACCAGCAGGGGTTTTAAGGAGTAGCCGATGTATTTTGAGTTGTAACGGAGGATTTTTCCCTGAGCTTTAAGGGTGAGGCTCAGGCTGTCTTTGAACAGCCAAAGCTCAAGCAGATGAGCCTTAATTTTGTTTTTGACCTCTCTTATCCCTTGCTGGTTAGAAGTAGAACGATAGACAAAGAGCATCAGGAGCGCTGTTAGAAACGAGATGAGGATCATTCCGATCCAGGGGCTCATGCTCTGGAAAGGATAAAAGAGTAAAACGAAAATCTTGCCAAAGACAGAATTAAATATCCACATCATTATATTATTTAATCCTTAATCCTTACTCCTTAATCCTTTTTTCTTACTATGAGCCATGAGCCATGAGCTTCTTCCTTACTTAAGATATATATCCCAGGCCTTTGAGCTTTTTCTTGATCTCCTCCTCAGAGTCAGATTCTTCGAGTTTTGTCATCTCTTTCTCCAGGCAGTGAGTTATGAATTCTTCCGGGGAGGAATAGCCAGATATTTTGGCGTATTTTTTGACTTTTTCCATTAAATCTTTGTCCAGCTTTATTTTTGCTTTTCCCATTTTTTCTCCTGAATTCAGAGAATCGGTTTTCCTATCATTTCCCCGGGTAGGTCTATGCCGAAAACATTAAGAATTGTGGCAGTCACGTCATAGAGAGCCGGAGAGCCGATTTTGGCTTTCTGGTTGGCAAGAAAAATACCGGGACATACTTCCGGAGACACGCAGTGGTCACCACTCCATTTTGCTGTGTTATCCTCAATAATTTCTTTTGGAATTCTGCCCAGTGGTGTTCCCCAGGAACATCGGTATCCAGAGTTGTAACCGACAATGATCTCCGGCGCATCCTCAACATAGGGGCCATGGTAAACATCTTTTGTAATATAAGCCCGGAAGACAGGCCTTTCACCTGTTATCGGGTCCTTGAAATCCTCCAGTTTGTGAGCGATTTCTCGCACCAGTGCTTCTTTTTCCGGTCCCGGGTTGACAACACCCTGTCCTTCTCTTCCTTTTTGGTTGATATAAAGGCCGTTCAAACCCAATGCATAGGCTCTGCTTCTCGACCAGTCCGTATTTGTAAAGAGAATATCTCGACCCTGCCTCCATCTGTTTATAAGAGAATGATATCCACTCTCTTTTAGCCAGGTGTTGAGGTTGAATTGACGGCGAAAAGGCGTGAACCCGTGGTCAGACATGACCATCAGGATTGTGTCTTTGTCCGCTTTTTCCATGGCCCTGCCCAAAATTTTATCAGCTTCTCTATAGATGTTTTTGATGACATTTCCATATTTGGATGCCAGACCAGAGTCATAAGAGGGATGGTTTTTATCGAGAAAGCGCCAGAACATGTGCTGTCGCTGGTCGGTGCTGGAAACGTAGTAAAAAAGAAGGCCTGAATCAAACCGTGCCAATTCATACTCGAACATCTCATTTCTCTCTTTGAGGATGAAATCGTCCTGTTCAAGGAACTCCTTCTCATCTAAAATGCCGTGATCAAGGGCTTTAAAGTCGGCGGGGAGACCTTTGGTGTAAAAAGGGCCGAATTTTTTTTCGAGTTTTTTAGAATAATTCTCTGGTGTAGAGATAGTGAAAAAATCATCCGCGGGATCGATGTTGATAGGCGAGACATAAAGCTTGAATTCGGGGCGGACCTGTTTGAGTAAAAATTTACAGATCCCTTTCACGCTCTTGGTTGGGATCAGGCTGAATCGGATTCTTTTCCAGTCGCTCCATTCTCCCTCTTTAAGGATGAATTCGTTATCCTGGATGACAATCTTAGCCACAGGATTCACAGGATCGATAAAAACTTTAAAATCTATTTCTGAATTTTGTCTATCCTTTTTAAAGGGATTGGTGGGGCCCGGGAGTTTTGCTTCCACTTTGTTATTTAAGACATAAACCTGTAGGATTTGTGCCCCGCCTAGATCTTCTTTGATCTCCGTGAATTCAGAAGTGTAGTAATGACAGGTTCCGAAGGTTCCGAGGATGTCCGGCGTATTCATTCCGGAAAGGGTTTTCTGTTTGGTAGGGACAGGTGGATAGTTGGATGGCATCTTAAAGATTGTGGCCGGGATGTCATGATCTTCAAGGATCTGCCAGAAAGCTCTTCCCTTGCGCAGATTCTTGACACCTCCACCTGAGAGAGGAAGCACGAGGTTTCCCAGGGAAATTGTTTTTGCGGCATCTGTGGATTCAGCTGAGGAAGAGAAAACCATGTATCTTTCGGGATCTCTATGGACAAAGTCGAAGATGCCATGCCCGCCCGGATCAGTTCCTGTAATAAAATTTGACCAGGCGACAGGGCTCTGGGGCGGAGTGCTCGTTCTGAGCCGACGAAAATCCCCCTGGTTCATCAGCCGCTGGAAATGAGGAAGTATTCCTTCTTTCATCCATACATGGAGAAGGTGAGGGTCCATCCCGTCAAGACCAAGGAGAAGGATTTTTTTAGATGTTTCCCTTTTTCCAAGGACTTTTGTGACCAGGTCTGAACCGCTTCCCGCAGCTAAAAGAGAACCGGCTGTCAAACCCAATTTAATAAATTCTCTTCTTTTTATTTGAGTCATTTTTTCCTTCTTTTTTTATTATAACCGAAAGAAAGGTTCTGAACATCTATAAGTGGTTGTCCATCCATATGAGAAGGCACTTCCAGGCCGAAGAGTTCGAGGATGGTGGGAGCGATGTCCATTATGGAAGGGCTTTTTGCATTTATTTTTTGATTGCAAAAAAATATGCCGGGAACGATCCTTGGGTCGATACAATGGTCTCCACTCCAGGCCTTGGTATTGTCTTCAAAGACCGTGCTGTTGACTTTACCGGTGACTGAATCCCAGGAAATCCTGTATCCTTCGTTGTATCCTACAATAAGGTCAGGGCAGTTCTCCTTGTAAGGTCCGGATGGCAGTTCATCCCGGTCGAAAATTGTGTTGATGGCGGTGGAGTTGTCTCCCTCATCCCTGAGGCCGGTCAACCGACTGATGAGTTCTTTCTTTATTGCCTTCATCTCTTCGCCGGAGGGAATCGTCCCTTTCGCTTCACGTCCCTTCTGGTTTATGTAGATGCCTGCGAGGCCCAGAGCGTATGCCCTGGATTTTTCCCAGTCAACATCCTTGAACCATTCCTCACTTTCCTTTTTTCCTTCTTTAAGGGAGAGATAGCCGTTGAGATGAAGCCAGGAATTGAGATTCACTCCGCGGCGGAAGGATTTAAATCCGTGGTCTGACATGATGATGAAAACGCTTCTGCCGTCGATTTTTTCCAGAGTTTTTCCAACAAGTTCATCCATTTTTTCATACAGCTCTTCAATCACTTTCGCACTCATTTTGGCCTGGCCTCTTTCAAGTGCAGGATGATCCTTATCGAGGTATCGCCAGAACATGTGCTGGATGCTGTCCGTCGTTTCAAAAACACAGGTGACGAGGCCTTTTTTTGTTTTATCCAGGGCATTAAAAAACATCTTTTCCCATTCCCTGTGGTTTGAGTATGTCAGTTCTAAAAAGGCCTCTTCGCTAAGAATCCCTTCATTGAGGGCCCAGGTATCGTTTGCCTCTCCGAGGGTTATAAAACTTCCCAGGAGTTTGCCCAGATAGATGGAATAGATAAAAGGATGGGAAATAGGAAGAGCCGGTTTTTCCGGGTCGATATTCAAAGGAGTGAGGTACATTTCGAGATGAGGATGGATTTGAGAAATATAAAAACGGCCGATAGCCTTTATTTTCAATCCCAGCCCGGGGCGGAAAGTCAGCTTGATCCAGTCAGAGAAGGTGTGCATGTTCAGGGTGATTTTCTGGCCTGAGACTTCCAGAAGAGCTTTATCTTTGGCCCTGTCTATTGTAATGGCTAGAGGGAGGCGAATGTCCTCTCCTTTTCTGAGAAGGGTGTTTTCCGGGCCTGATATATAGGTTTCAATTTTATCTTTTTTGATAGTTACAGGGATATTTATCCCGCCTTCTCGCTGTTTGATCTTATCTTTATCCGAGGTGTAAAAGGAAAATGTTCCTTGACCGCCTTTCATATCAGGCGTACACATTCCGGAGAGCAAATGACCCCGGAATTTTTCAGGAGGGAATGTGATGGGAACTCTTAGGATCGTACAAAAAATTCCTTTTTTCCCAAGGATTTTCCAGAACGGGATGCTTTTGCGCAGGTTCTTGATTTTTGGCTTAGACAGTGGAATGTCATATTTTCCCAGAGAAAAGATTTTCTGGGGCTTTCCGATCCGGGCAGATGAGAGGTCGGGAAGATAGTTTTTTGGATTGCGGCTTAGAAAGTCAAATATATTGTGCTTGGATGGGGATGTTCCTGTCATAAAAGAAGACCAGGCCACCGGCGATATGGCAGGAGTTGTTGTTTGTAGTTTGGCATAAACTCCCATTTTCTTTATTTTTGAAAAATGCGGAAGCTTGCCTTCAGACATATATTTTTCTACAAGAGATGGTTCCATGCCATCCAGGCCGAGGATGATGAGTCTGTCAATGTTGCTTTTTTTATAAGCCCTTTGTCCTTTTATGACCCTCATGAGAAAGCGAAAAGGCCAGGAGAGGAAGGAAAAAAGAGCCAGAATAAAAGTCAGAAAAATGATAAGGAAAGAAGAGAGAAACGCAAAACCTGCGCCCGGCCCCACATAAGCATGGAGAGGGCAGGAAAAGACAAGGAGAAGGAGGACTATAAGAAAAAAAGGGGACAGACCCCTTTTTCTGGAAAGTCGAATTCTTCCAGGTGAGAACTCCATAAAGAAAAAGGGGCCTGTCCCCTTTTTTGTCCCCTTTTTTACCTTTTTTATGCAATTTTTTTTCATAACATTTTATCCAGGATGATCCCTGCTAAATCAGAAATTGAGAGGTCTTTGTCCTGTTCTTTTTTAGCCCAGAAAAAGGCATCATCCCAGGTGTGCATTCCTTGAAGATTTGTGCGGCCGAACATTTCTTTTTTCTTTACCGAACCCTTCATATCAAAGCCGTACTCGGAAAGCACGATTAAATCCGGCCCCTCGGGGAGGTAAGGACCGGAATAAACGTCTTCAGCGTCAAAGACGCGCCTCACAACTTTTTTTCCATTGTACTCCAGCTTTTCCAGTTTTTGGCTTATTTGTTCTTTTAAAACTTTTTTTTCCAGTGGTCCAACACAGCCTTGAGGAAATTTTTCTTTCAGGTTCAGGTAGATACGGTTTGGATCCATGACAAAGGCTCTGCTGTGGGGCGATATCTCTTTCAGATCCTGAGGAGCGGGATTAGCGAATTCTAAATAGCCTTCTTTTTTCAGCCATACATTCAGGTAAACCTCCTGTTCGATCCCGGTGAACCCATGGTCTGAAAGAAGAAATAGCCTTTCGTCGTCATCCGTAAGTTTCCGAAAAGCAGTCACGATTTTTTCAATCACATCATCTATCTGGCGATAATAGTCGAGAAATTTCAGATGATGAACATGACTTTCGTCCTCGTAGGCATTCCATAAGAAATGATGGAGCCTGTCCGTTCCCGTGATGACAAACTCAAAATAATCCCAATCTCTCTGCCAGAAGAGGTTAAATGCTTCCTGACGCCCGGCCAGAGTCTTGGAAAGATCCTTCCATAGAAATTCATTATTTTCTCTTGATTTAAGAGTGTCGATATCGATCTGATAGCCTACTTGTTCAAGAGGGGCTTTGCAAGAAGGAGGATAGACGGCTCTGGCAAGCTCGATGGCTACGAAGCCTGAGATGAGGACTCCGTTGATTTCTCGGGCAGGGTAGGTCGAAGGCTGGTTGATAATGATACATTTTTTTCCATGCCTGCCGAGGATATCCCAGAATGTCTCTTTTTTTAGATCAAGAAAATTCGGAAAACGAAGTTCATAAGAGTTTTTCTTGAGGTCTGTAAAGCCAAAAATGCCGTGAGTCCCTGGATTGGCTCCGGTCATGAAGTTTGTCCAGCTTACCGCAGAAATTTCTGGAAGACTGGCTTTCATCCTGTGAAGATGGCCTGAGTCAAGAAGTCTGGATATCGCCGGCATGATTCCTTTTTCGGCGAGCTCAAGAAGGAGAGAATAAGGGACCCCATCAAGCCCGATGACACACACTCTTTTTTTCTTTTTTCTTTTAAAGAAAGCCATAGAATCATACATTATAGCACTGACTTGGCTTAAGGAAAAGGGACATTTTTCTTTGAGTAAGCAAGGCTGAGCAGGCATAGTTCACAATATGGGAGCTGTCCGCATCTTATTTAATTCAAGCCGAAGGTTTTGGGGGATAGCCGAAGCGACCATTGAAAATTTAGCCTTTGGAGCTCGGTCTTTGAGGGAAGTTGACGAAGTCAGCCGGCCGAGATGTTTGAGCACGAGATAGGAAAAAAAAGCGTGTCACGTTATGAAAAAGAACATGCGGCGTATGCCATGAACTGTGATGCGGAGTTTCGAGGCCGCCGAGAAGGCCGAGTGTAGAATGGCGTTAAAAATCTGAAGGGGAGCTAGGCTATCCCCCAAAACCTACTCCAATCACGGACTTGAAGATGCTTCCCTTCTCAGAGGATGATTCGTGCATCGACGATAGCGCAACCTTTGCCTTTCTCATAGACGATGAGCGGATTTATATCCAGTTCTTTGATGTCTTCAAAATCAATTACGAGTTGAGAAAGCCTTTTTAGACAATCTTCTATGGCCTCTATGTCGTAGACCGGCTCACCTCTGAATCCCTCCAGGATTTTGTGAGTTTTTGTGAGTGTGATCATGTGGGTTGCGGTGAGCTCACGGATGGGAGCCAGTCTAAAGGTGACATCTTCCAGGACTTCCACATAAATTCCTCCCATACCGAACATCAAGAGGGGTCCAAACTGAGGTTCTCTGTTCATTCCGATTATGATCTCTTTTCCATTGGAGGCCATTTCTTCGACAAGTACGCCTCTGATGTTTGCCCCGGGTTTTTTGGCCAGGACGTTTTCGAGAATTTCCCGATAGGCACTTCTTACTTCGATTTCGTTTTTTAGGTTGAGTTTTACTCCTCCAAAGTCGAATTTATGGATGATATCAGGAGAAGTGATTTTCAAGACTACAGGGAAGCCAATCTTTTCCCCTGCTTCTGCAGCTTGGTTTTCATTTTCTGCCAGGATAGATTTGATAACAGGGAAATGATAGGCTTTAAGAACCTCATACGATTCATGTTCCATGAGTAACTGGCGGCCTTCCTTTTTGACAGAGCCTATGATTTTTTTGGCTTTGGTTCTATCAACCTTGTATTTTTTTATTCTGGTTTGCGGACGGCTAAGCCACCTGGTAAACTTGGTCATCTCGGAGAGGGCCCTGGCCGCTGATTCAGGAAACTTGTAAGCCGGGATTCCATTTTCTTCCAGGATATCGATTCCGGTGGAGACATCGTAGACTCCCAGAAAACAGCTCAAAATAGGTTTTTGAAATTTTTTCGATGAATTAACGATCGCATTTGCGATTTTTTCCACGTCTGTAAAAGAAGTAGCTGTCAGGATAACAATGAGCGAATGGATATTCTTATCTTTTAATATTTCATTTAAGGCAGCTTCATACTGCTCATGCTGTGCTTCGGCGATCAGGTCCAAGGGATTATTTATAAAGACCGTGGGGGGCAATAGGTTTTTTAGGGATTTCACCGTGTTTCTGTTGAAGGGAGCGATATTCATCCCGTTGCTAATACATGCGTCTGTGGCTAATATTCCCGGTCCTCCTGAATTGGTGACTATGGCCACATTTTCTCCTTTGGGCAAGGGCTGGCTGGCGAAGCCGCGGACATAATCGAAAATTTCATCCAGTGTGTTTCCCCTGAGAACTCCACACTGGCTGAAAATGGCATCGTAGACTTTGTCCGAACCGGCGAGAGACCCGGTATGGGAAGAAGCTGCTTTTGCTCCTAAAAGTGTCCGCCCCGCTTTAAGCGCTATGATAGGTTTGGGGTGTGAAGTATTGTTCGTGATGTCACGGGCAATTTTCATAAATTCTCTTCCGTCGGCAAGGTCCTCGAGATACATTAAAATCACGTCTGTTTTTGGGTCGTCTTTCAGATAAAGCAGGAGCTCATTTTCGGTCAATCCAGCTTTGTTTCCCATGCTGATAAATTTGGAGAAACCGATGTTGGATTCTTTAGCGTAATCAAGAACGGCCATACAGAGGGCACCGCTCTGGGAAATGAATGCGATATTTCCCTCTTTGGACATCTGAGTGCCGAATGTAGCATTCATGGAAGATTCAGGATCGGTGTTGATAATGCCCAGGCAGTTCGGCCCTATAAGGGAAATGCCATACTTCCGGATGACCTGATAGACCTTATCCTCCAGTCCCGTTCCTTCTTTTCCTATTTCCTTGAATCCAGCTGAGATAACGATAGCTCCCTGAATGTGCTTTTTGCCGCATTCCTCCAGCACGTCGGGTACAAAACGTGAAGGAACGACTATGACAGCGAGGTCAACCACGTCAGGAATATCAATGACACTGGGGTAGCATTTTATCCCCAGGACTCCTCTGGCCTTGGGATTAACGGGATAGACGATACCCTGAAATCGGCTGTCGATGATGTTGGCAAGAAGGGATTGACCCACACTTCCTGGCTCTCTAGATGCACCAATAAGGGCGATCGTTTTAGGATAGAAAATGGAATGGAGCTGGTTAATGGTATTTTCATTGAATTTTAGATTTTTCTTTGATCCCATATTTTTATTGCTCATAGCTTTGGTAATACCTCCTCCATGAATTATTTTTGTTCCTGAGGACCTAGAGCTTTTAAAACATGCTCAAGAAACTCTTCTTCAGGAACAGCCCCTTCAATAAAAACATTCTCGTTTACGACAGTCTTTGGAACCCCGAAAATATTGTATCTCTGCGCAAGGTGGGGAAATTCTGTAGACTCGACCATGTCAGCCTTGATTCGGGATGATTCAAGAGCAAACTGATGTCCCAGGCGAACGGCCATGCCGCAGTAGGGACAGGTAGGAGTTACAAAAATCTGGATGTGAATGTCCTTATCGATATCCTTCAGGGCATCTTTCGTTTTTTGGCTCAGTCCGGTTTTTCCCTTGGAGACATCAATTATGGCTTCGATAAGGCTCATGTACTCGTATCCTGAGGGGATTCCGAAAAATCTTATTCCATAATCCTCCTTTCCCAGAATGATGATGGCAGGAATTTTATCGATTCCGTATTCCTCTGCTTTTTCCTTATCAGCAAGAAAATCGTAGATGTTGAGCTCTATTTTATCCGATAGATGGCTCACTTCATCCAACAGATTTCTTGTTTCTTTACAATAGAGGCATTCCTGTCCTTTAAGACGGTCAGGAACGACCAGGCGGCTGGGCTCCTGGGTAAAGAAGAGAAGCGTAACTTTCTCCTCCATCTTCTCATCAAAACTTTTCTTGGTTGCTTCTTCGACTTCTTTATTGAGTATTTCCATCTGATTACTCCATTACGTATTTTCTATATTTTAATTCCACCCGCATGAAAAATCAATGAAAACTGCACACATTCTTGTTTTGTCATAATGCGTATGCTATATTCATTTTTTTATTTACATTTATGGATGTACGACACGGACGGAAAAGAGTGGATCATCGACGGAGGCGGAAAAGAATTGGCGGGGATTTTTCCATATCCGAAGAAAAAATAAATGTTTACAACAGCCCAGCGACTAAAAAAGCGGTAGTCTTAAGTGGAGGAGTTCTATAATTTTTCTAAGAACGAGAGAACTCTTCCAAAACGGATGAAATTCAGGAGGAAAATGTGAACCTCTATGATTTAATTCTTTCAAGAAGGACTATCCGTCAATTCAAAAATGATCCAGTAGCAAGGGATACTCTGGAACAACTTGTCAACGCCGCAAGATTAGCTCCTTCGGCGGCCAATCTCCAGCCTCTCGAGTTTGTTGTTGTTGATAAGGAAGAAGTGAGAAGGCAGCTCTTTCCCTGTTTGAAGTGGGCTGGATACATTGCTCCCGAGGGCAATCCCAAGCGTGGACAGGAACCTGTAGCTTACATTATCGTTATGGTCAATTTGCAGGTTAGAGAGAAAGATTACGAGCATGATGCGGGAGCAGCAGTCGAAAACATGATCCTTGCTGCTTGGGAAAAAGGCATCGGCAGCTGCTGGATTAAATCTGTTGACAGAGTGAAGGTTTCTGAAATTTTAAAGATACCGGGAAAATATGAGGTCGACTCTGTCTTAGCGTTGGGTTATCCTGCTGAAAATCCCCGGGTTGAAGAAATGAAAGACTCCCCAAAATACTGGAAAGATGAAGAGGGGAGGCTCCATGTTCCCAAGAAAAAGTTGAATAATATCATTCATTATAATAGTTTTTAACGAAAAAAAAGTACACCTAAGGAGGAAAAATGCGATTATTTGGCTTAGTTCTTCTGATTGGTGGTTTCCTTATAAGAGGGTTGACTAACTTATCTATCGTTGCCTGGATTTTAATGGGTTTGGGAGCACTGGTCATTATTATTGCCTACGTGACCAAAAGGAAATAAAGCATAAATCTTTACCATCCGGCTGCCGTCAGCTCAGTTGCTTTTGTTCCTTAAAAACAACGGCTTTTTTCTCATTAAGCCAGCGAAAGCTGGTCATGGGCTAAGTGGAGCATTCCCAGGATAGGGACATTGTAGGGACAAGCAGCCTCACAGTACCCCGGGCATTCGCGGCATAAGTCGGCCCTGGCGCCTGGGATCTTGGCGTACTTCAGCATAGCCTCCTTCTCCCGTCCCTGCGCCATGAAATAGTGGAAATAGCGCATGATCGTGTTCACGGGAACACCCTGTGGGCATCGGGGCTCGCACATTCCACAGGCGTGCCGGCAGTAGAGCTCGCCACAACCCTCCTTGTAAACCGCGAGCGTTGCTTTGTCCCGATCGCTAAATTTTGATCCGGACAGGGGGAGAATACGCTCCATCTCGTCGTAGTTTTTTAGGGAACAGCAGACTGTGTTGACGCTGGGATTAGCGAGCACGAACCGGAAAGCCGCTTCCCTGATCTCATCTGGGTTCTTCAGGTCATACTTCTTTATGAATTGTTCCGCCCTATCGAGCTTATCCTTGAACCGTGTCAATCCCTCTTTATAGAGGGAAGGGATTTCCTTTCCTTCCTTCTGGAGCCGTTCGACCAGTGACTTGATGATGTAATACTTGAACACAGGAGTAGTCTTCATCAGGGCTGTTCCGATCTTTTTCTTCTTGCAGATCTCAAGCACGCGCTTCCCTTGGTCCATCTGTAGAAAGTTGTAAGCAAAGAGGAAAACATCGAACCGTCCATCATCAGCAGCAGCCAGGAGCACCTTATCCATCGTCTCTTGGGGGTCCCTGAACCAGAATGATCCATGGTTGGAAACGCCCACATACCGGACTCTGCCTTCGGCCTTAAGCTGCTGCATGGCGGCGTGAAACCCCTCGGTTTTTAAAGTTTCAACCTTTTCCGGCATGTGCATCATCATGCAGTCGATGTATTCCGTATTCAGCTCTTGAAGCGCTTTACGAACCCTTTTGACCAGGCCTTCCTTTGAGGTATCCTTCTCCATCAACATCTTAGAGGTGATGAAGATCGATTTGCGGTCGCGACCTTTAATCGCTTTGCCGACGATACGGTGGTGCCCGGGGTAGCTTTCCGCTGTATCTATATAGTTAACCCCGGCATCCAGCATGGTGCCGATCAGCCCTTCATCCTGAACACCCCCTACTGCGAGATCCGAGACCTTAAATCCGGTGCGGCCGAGGATGCGGTAGTCTTTGATCTTGGCCGGAGATAAACTCTTTATATCTCTGCTGTGTGCCCGTGTGCCTTCTTTTTCCCGTGCCCATCCGCCTTTTGTGGCCATGCCGGCGCCGAGCATCCCGAAGATGGATATCCTCAAAAAATGCCTGCGGTTAAGAGGTGATTTTTTATGCATGTTTCCTCCCTTGAATAGATTACATTCCAATTTTAGATTTTTTATCAGGTTTGGCCCTCTTTAGTTCAAACGACATCTTTTATTGAGATTCTCAATTTTGAAATCATCATGAAATATATTTTGAAGAAGGAATAATGTCAATTTTATTTTTATTTGACTATGGATTATTCCAATGATAAAAGCTAAAAAGAGAAGACACTCTCTGTGATCCAAAAAGCAGATTCCTCTTCTCTTATGGACATGTTCGAAAAAAGCAAAGGAGATTGTGCATGAATATGCAAAGTCAGGCAGGGAACTTCAGCCAAAGATTATTATCAATGGATGCGCTGCGTGGTTTTGATATGTTCTGGATTATCGGAGGGCATTGGATATTTGCTGGATTGTGCGCAATCTCGAAGAATCCTGTGACGGTTGCTGTGAGCACTCAACTCAAGCATGTAAGATGGGAGGGCTTTCATTTTTGGGATTTGATCATGCCGCTCTTTCTTTTTATAGTGGGAGCAGCCATGCCGTTTTCATTCAGCAAGCGGCTGGAAAGAGGAGACAGCAAAAAGAACATTTATATTCATATATCCAAACGTGTTGTGATGCTGTTTTTCCTGGGTATTGTAGCCCAGGGGAACCTGTTGAAATTCGATCTGTCAGAACTCCACATTTACAGCAATACCCTTCAAGCCATAGCAGCGGGATATTTGATTGCTTCGGTCATCATGCTCAATGTCAAAATAAAGTGGCAGATAGGTATAACGGCTGGGATGCTTCTGTTGTTCTGGGCTTTAATGTCGTGGATTCCGGTCCCAGGGTATGGCAGAAGTGTATTGACGCCAAAAGGAAACCTTGCGATTTATTTGGATAAGCTATTGCTGGGACCATTCCAGGACGGAACCAACTATAGCTGGATCCTGAGCAGCCTGACATTTGCTTCAACAGTGATGCTGGGAGTGATGGCAGGGCTTTTATTGCGCTCTAAAAAGTCACAGTGGGCGAAAGTTGCCTGGCTTTCGGGAGCTGGCTCCGGATGCCTTCTGGTGGGCTGGATCTGGGGATTTGTTTTCCCGATCATCAAGCATTTGTGGACAAGTTCGTTTGTGCTTTTTTCTGGCGGAGTATGTTTATTGTTGCTGGCCCTGTTTTACATGGTTATTGATGTGAAGGGATGGCAGAAGTGGGCATTCGGTTTTAAAGTGATCGGGTTGAATGCGATTTTGGTGTATATGGCAACCCGTTTGTTTGATTTCCGCCTGATAGGGGATGTTTTTGTTGGAGGGCTGCTCCGATGGATAGGTCCGTGGGAAAATTTTGTACGGGGACTGGCAGGATTTGCTGTGATCTGGCTGATTCTTTTCTGGATGTACCGCAAACGAACATTTATTAAGATTTAGCTCCCTTTTTCAATAAACGCTTTTCTGAAAAGCCTTTATTGATATCCCAAGGATCTCATTCGCTTCTGAGGGCTTCGATGGGCTCTAACGCTGCTGCTTTCGAAGCTGGATAGATCCCAAAGATCAACCCGATAATAGCTGACAGAGTTAATCCTGCTCCGGTTGCACCCCACGATACGATCGCATTCCAGCCACCGAGCGTGGAGGCCAGGAAGGTGGAAAGCACTCCGAGAACAGCACCGAAAAATCCGCCCAAACCTGCGATAATCAGAGACTCCAGCAGGAACTGGGTCCGAATGTCACGACGACGAGCTCCGATGGCTCGGCGCAATCCAATTTCTCTTCTTCTCTCCCGGCATGCTGTGAGCATGACCGCGAGAATCCCGATACCCCCAACGAGAAGCGATACTGCGGCTACGCTTCCTACAAGGAGGGTCAGGGTCCGTGCGGATTCTCTCTCCGTTTGGACCAGGGAGGCCTGGTTCTGGATGGTGAAGTCATCGGGCTTATCCCGTAGTCTGTGCCTCTCCCGCAATAGCTCTCTGATCTCCGTTTCCGCATGCTGCAGTTGCTCGAACTTGGCAACCAGAATGTGGATCTTCTGGATGTAGGTCGTCCTTACGAGCCGACGCATCGCGGTCTTTATCGGTATGAGAACCCTGTCGTCCCGGTCCACTCCGTTAGCATCCACTCCTTTCGCTTTCATTACTCCCACTACTTCGAAGGGTGCACGACCGATTCGGATCTGATGACCGACAGGATCTTCACTGTCAAAAAGTTTTTCGACGATCACTGAGCCCACAAGCACAACTCTCCGGGCGGTGTCATTTTCGACCGAATCAAATGTACGACCCGTTTCGATTTCGATATTGCGTACCCGAAAAGCGGCAGGTGTGACCCCGACAACATCCGTCATCAGGTTTTCCGATTCCCACTGAATATTCATTTTCCGGCTGGTCTCGGGGGCTACCTCTGCAACAGAAGCACAGTGGTCCTGTATAGCCTCAGCGTCCCCGGGCCGGAGAGTCGTCACGATCGCCGACTGCCTCTCTCGTCCACCTACGAGGCTAACACGGCCTGCGTTAACGACGATCAAGTTGGTGCCCATGTCGTGTATCATGTCAAGTATGCGCTTTTGGGCTCCCCGCCCCATAGACACCATAACAATTACGGCTGCAACTCCGATGACCATGCTGGATATACACAGAATAGTCCGTAATCTATGTGCTGTTAGAATCTTACATGACAAGACGATGGTTTTTGTTACTTTCAATCCAATTCTTATGTTAGACGACCCGCTATGACGCTTACTCCCTTAGGAATCGCAAGAGCTTCACGGATGACATCTTTTGTGCCTTTTTGTAACCAACGACAGTGGCGATTGGAAACCATGGATCCTGCAAATCTCTCAATGGGCTAGTGATTACCTGAATTTTCCGGCTTTGAGCTGGTGGTGTTTTCTATGATCTGGCCCTCTTTGAGCTCCAGGATCCTTTGAGCGTGCTCGGCAACTGCCCGGTCGTGCGTAACGACGATGATCGTTCTACCCTCTTGATGGAGGCGGCTGAAGATTTCCAAGACTTCATGAGTACTCCCGGAATCTAGATTGCCTGTTGGTTCGTCTGCCAGGATAACGTCGGGATCATTGATAAGAGCTCGAGCGATGGCTACCCTCTGTTGCTGTCCTCCCGACAATTCGTTGGCAAGGTATTCCATCCGGTCTTCAAGCCCGACATTAGTAAGAGCTTTTTTGGCACGTTGTTTTGCATCTGCCGGATAATTGTCTGCGTAGATGAGAGGTAATAACACGTTTTCGAGTGCGGTCGTGCGTTCCAGAAGAAAAAACTGCTGGAAGACAAACCCAATCTTCTTGTTCCTCAGAGCAGAAAGAGCATCATCGTCAAGTGTGTATACATCGGTACCATCCAGTTCAAGCTGCCCGCTCGTCGGCTTGTCGAGGCACCCGAGAATGTTCATCAGCGTAGACTTGCCTGATCCCGACGTGCCCATGATTGCTACATATTCCCCGCGATGAATCGAAAGGGTTATGCCGCGCAAAACCGGGGTTGTAACGGAAGGCTTTTTATATGTTTTTTCGATGTTTTTTGTTTTAATCATACATATCACCTCTCTCTTTCCCGCTAGGTTCTCAAAGCGTCCACAGGACTCTGGTTTGCCGCCTTCTTGGCGGGGTAAATGCCGAAGACCACTGCAATGAGACTGCAGGATACGATGGAGGCGGCAAGAGCAAGGAGTGTGACCCTGCTTGCAGCCACTTTCAGGTACGAAAGGATAATGGAGCCGCCGAATCCAAGCATTGTTCCCAATAGTCCCCCCATCATTGAGATGAGGAAACCTTCCATCACGAACTGGCTGATGATATCACGCTTCTTTGCGCCAATTGCCCGCCGGATTCCTATCTCATTTCTCCTGGCTGAAACAGAAGCGAGCATTATGTTCATAATCACGATGCCCGCAACCAGTAAGGAGACTCCGGCGATTCCGGTGAGCAGGTTTATCAGGGATCGTGTGGTACTATATGCTAGGTCTATCAGATCCTGAGGAGTCCTCATGGCAAAGTCGTCCGGTTCGCCGGCTGAAATCTTGTGGCGCTCGCGAAGCACAGATCGCACGTCCTCTATAGTCTTATCCAGGTTGCTAATATCCGCGACGGTAATCACTATCTGGGTCAAATAAATATCTCTGAAAAGTCTCTTTGTATACGCAGTGATGGGGACAACGATCCGGTCGTCCCTATCCCGGCCCGCGGAAGATATCCCCTTCCACTGAAGTTCGCCCTTAACAGTGAACGGGACGTCCTTGATTCGAATCGTTTGACCTATTGGATCTGTATCGCCGAACAGATTCTTCTTGACGGTCTGTCCGATGATGCAAACTCTTGCAGCAAAAGATAGATCCTCTTCGGAGATGAACTCACCCTTGCTTGGGCCAAAATCGCGGATCTCGGACCATACAGGAGTGATACCGAATATTCTGGTCAGGGTGAATTTATCTCCATGTTTCACTTCGACTTCTTTGCGGTCTTTGACGGGGCTTATTGCACGGATATTCCCTATGTGTTGCAGAATGGCATCAACGTCCTCTTCTAAAAGCGACACGACAGCGCGGCTGCCCGAGGGAAGCCCGGTATGTTTGTCTGTCCCTGGGCGGACCTGCAACAAGTCCGGTCCCTGCCTGTTGACAATATCCATTACCTCCTCATATGCTCCCTTGCTCACACAGATCATCAGTGTAAGCGAAGCAACACCCACTGCCATGCCCAGCATCATGATGAATACACGGGTCCTGTTGGCCCCCATCACACGGAACGATTCTCTGGTAATCCGAGCTATTCTGGCCATTACTCCTCCTCTTCCCAGTCACTGTGATCTTCGAGCACCTCATCTCCTTCGTCAAGACCCTCTATGATTTCCAGGAATCGGCCCTGTTTCCAGCCGATTCGAACCTCACGCCTCACCGGCTTCTTGTCCTTTATCACATAAACATAATTGATTCCTCCGGCTTTCTTTACGGATCTTGCCGGTACAACGAGAACATCCTCCCGGGGTTTGAGAAATATTGAGACATTGGCCGTCATTTCCGGACGGAGAATGACCGGAGGGGATTTCAGACACTTAACCACGACATCATAAAAAACAACATTTTCCTTGAGTATCGCTTTTGGAAAAATCGCCACCACCTCTCCCTCTATATCAATTGAAGGAAAAGCCTCTAATGTGAAGGTGGCTTTTTGACCAATCTTGATCTTGCCGATATCAACTTCATCCACATAGGTTTCGATCTGAAGCCGGTCAAGATCAATAATCGTCACAAATGTCGGTACGCTCAAACCCACTGCTACGGTTTCACCCTCTTGTGTTGAGACCGAGGCGATGATTCCTGAAATTGGTGCACGTAGGGTTGCGTATGATAACTCGACTTCAGTGATTCTCAACGCGGCTCTTGCGCTTTTGACTTCGGCTTTTAGCTGTTTCAAGTCTTCCTTGAACTTTTTTCTTTCCAGTTCCAGCATCTTCGAACTCGTCTCCAATTCCTTCTTAGCCACCAAGAATTCCTCTTTTGCCTGGTCGAGCTTCTGCTGGGATGTGAGATTTTCTTTAAAGAGAATGGATTGCCTTTCATGCTCTTTCGCATCTAGGTCATGGATTGCTTTTAATCGACCGCACTCGGCTTCGGCCTTCTCGATTTCGATAGGACCGAGATTCTCCAGTGCAGTAAGATTGATTAAGGCCTTGCTTAGCTCAGCTTTCCCTTTTTCAACGACTGCTTTGAGTTCGTCTTTTTCCAGCTCTGCAATGATTTGCCCCTTCTTTACCAGGTCGCCGATATTCGCATGAAGATGTTCAACTTTGCCAGGTATCCGAGAGCCCAGGCGGACCTCCGCACCCACTTGTGGCTTGACCATGCCAAGAGCTGTTACAGAGAGGGAAAACTTTTGCTTGGTGACTTGAATCGTTCTATATTTGGCTTTTTTGCCTCCTGAGGAGCAACAGTAAAGCAATCCGATTCCAAGAGCACATACTAAAATGGTGAGATAGGTCGATTTATAATTTGGTTTTTGCGCTTGCCACGGTTTACTCTCAATTTTGTCCAATTTCCACCTGCTTATATCCACAATTACATATATTATAGGGAAAATGTGTAGTCAATCAAAGAGAAATCAATATAAAGAGCATATTCAGGGAAAAAGAGAAGGAAAAAGCCCAAAATGTCTAACCGAAGATCAAGAAAGAAAGGGGAAATAAAGCATAAACCTTTACTGTCCGGCAACCGTTAGCTCACCCACTTTGATCGTAGGGCCAGAGATAGGACTCAAAAAGTCAATGTCGTTTCCGATCAGTTCTATGCTGTTCAATATCTCACCCAGGTTGCCGGAGATGGTAATTTCAGACACAGGATAGGCGATCTCTCCGTTTTCAACCCATAAGCCAAATGCTCCTCTGGAGATGTCGCCTGTCACAGGATTGAGTCCATGTCCGAGGGTTCTGGTCAGGATTAAACCTTTATCCAGGGAGGAGATGATGTCTTCTGGAGAGCTGCTTCCGGGCTCAAGATAAAAATTATTTGGGCTGACCCCGGTTCCGGAGGAGTTTCCCGTGGATTTGAGTTTCAGCTTCCGGGCGGCATAAGTATTACACAGGTAATTTTTAAGTATTCCTCTTCTGACAACCCGGGTTTTCTGACAGGGTACACCTTCCGCGTCAAAGGGTCTTGTCCCCAGCATTCTGGGCATAAGCCCATCGTCGATGACAGTGACACTGCTGTTACTAATCCTTTCTTCTAGCTTATCGACCAAAAAGGAGGTTTTCTGGTAGATGGATACTCCTGATACACAGGCGAAGAGAAAACCCAATATCCAGGAAGTCATCAGCGGTTCAAAGATCATGGGGACATTTTGTGTTCTTATTTTTCTTGGATTCAACTGCCGCACCGTTCTCTCCACTGCTTTTTTTGCAACTTCTTCTGGCCGCTCTAACTCATTGAAATGTATTTTTGAGGAGGACCAGGAGCCCTCAACTCTGCTGTCTGTGTCTCCAGCCTGAAGACCGACACTCAGGCCGAAGTATGTCTGGTCGTATTCCTCAAGGAAACCGTTGGAGTTGGCTAAAACGCTTTTGATTTCATTGGTTTGAAAGCTTGCTCCATGGGAATTGGTTATTCTCTTATCCTCTAGTGCAATTTTTTCGGTCTCCATAGCCAGAGATATCTTCTTTTCTGAATCCAGAGTAGAGATTTCAGGGTCAAAAAGCCTTAAAGATGAAATGTTAATTTTTCTACTTGAGGGGGCGGGAAGTCCGGAAAACTCATCTTGACTGGCAAAGCTCGAACGTTTTATGGCATTTTTCACAAGGCTCTGGAGAGTCTCTCTGGACAAATCTGAGGAAGTGGCAAAAGCGGTTTTTTTATCCTTGAGAATCCTTAGGCCTAAATACCGGGAGCCTGCCTCCACAAGGTTTTCAATCTTTCCTAATCTTACATCTACACTGAATTCGTATCCATCCACTATGGAGACTTCAATTTCCTCTGCTCCGTTTATTTTTCCAAAAGCGACAAGGCTCGCTGCCAGTTCTTTGAGTTCGGCAGAATTTTCTATCTCCATCACTTTTGCCCTCCTACTGTCATCTTTGCAATTTTAATAGTTGGACATCCATCGTTTACCGGAACAGTCTGGCCTTCCTTTCCACAGCTTCCCGTTTGAAGGCCAAATTTAAGGTCGGAGCCTATCATTTCGATATCATTTAAGATGTCAATATTTGTCCCGATCAATGTAGCCTGTTTCGTGGGAGAAGTGAGCTTTCCGTTTTCAATGAGGAAACCTGAATTGACTGAGAAAGTGAACTTCCCTGAGTCTTCTACTTGACCACCCTGGTATTTCTGGGCATAAAATCCTTTTTTTACAGATTTAATGATTTCCTCAGGAGAGTATTCCCCTCTGTCGATATAGGTATTGCTCATTCTGGGAATAGGGATACAGGTATAATTTTCTCTTCTACCATGCCCGGTGAGAGGCTTTTTCATCAATTTAGCTGAAAGCCTGTCCTGAAGCAGCCCTGTCAAGTTTCCTTTTATAATGAGGAGAGTCTTTTTGGGGATGGTTCCTTCATCATCGATGTTGTAGGAGCCTCGAAAGTTGGGAATTGTCGGGTCGTCGTAAATCGTGATCTGGCTGCTTCCCACTTTTTTTCCCATCTTGTTCCAAAAAATGGATGTTTTCTTCCGGATAAAATCTGCTTCTAACAAATGTCCTACGGCCTCATGCACTAAGACTCCGCTGTGTCCGGGAGCAAGGATTACAGGCATTTCCCCGGCCGGAGGCGTTATCGCTTCAAGAAGATTTAAAGCTTCCTTTGCTGCATCCTGACCTATTTCTTCAGGAGTTAAGACATGAGCGAAATATTCCATCCCCACTCTTCCACCCCCTCCGGAGAAACCAGCTTCTCTTTTCTCCTCTTTTTCTGCTACTGCCAAACAGACCATTTTTATTAAAGGGCGAGCATCGGATACCTTAAGTCCTTCTGAGTTGACAATGGTTATATGCTGATCGAGATCCATGAGAGAAACCTTTACTTTCTTTATTTTTGAATCAAAGTTCCGGGCAGCGGAATAGGCTTTTTTAACGAGTCGTATTTTTTCCTCCAGGGATTCCTGAGATGGATGTATAAGTAAGGGATAAAAATTGTGAGGAAACTGAACTGGGTTCAGAGATGCGGTATTCCTGAGGGTGGTTCCTGAAGCAATAGAGGCAGCTGTAAGTGCAGTTTTTTTAATCTTTTCTCGAGAAAGGTCATTGGTATATCCGTATCCTGTTTTTTCGCCAGACAAAACTCTTATGCCCAATCCTAGACTTATACTCTCTGCTGTCTCTTTGATAATATCTTCTTCCATGTTGATAGAATTGTAGATCTTATACTCGAGATAGATTTCCGAGAAATCACCACCACGAGAAAGAGAAATATTTAAGAATTTTTGAAGGTCTTCCTGGGAAAAATGAAAATGGTCTTCAAAAACAAGATGTGGAGGATTTTTCATCTTCTTTATTCCTTTGCAGTTTAATCCGCTGAAGATTATTGATCCAAGGCCTGCAGCACTTGCTTTGAGGAAAGTTCGTCTTTTAATTTCGGGCACAAAATTCTCCTTGTTATCATCTGCTCAATAAAAGATTTTTGGGGCACCACTATTTTATAGCTCTCCTGTTACAGCCAGTAGACGGATTCCCTTGATGGACATTCCTTTAATTCCCAATTTCTCAACAGTTCTACCGATTTCCCAGAAGTCTATTCCTCTCATTATGGAAGCAAGGTGGATAACAGCTCTAATAGTGGGGGTTTCAACCTTCAACATTTCTCCGAGGGAAGCAAGAGGAACAAGACTCATCGGAACATCCTCATCCACATAGCGGTGGTGCAGTCTGTCAGGAGCATTGATTCCAAGATAACCGGGGTTGTCATGAATGGCCTCATAAAGGTCTTTTCCGGCAGCGCTGTATGCTGTGTAAAGCCATGCTTTAGCACTCAGAGCCTTAATTCCCAACGCAGCCGCAACTGCCAGCCTTTCTTTGTCTAATCTTTCAAGTGCTCTGGCAACAGATTCACTTGCACCTTGGATGTAATATTCAAAATCGCCGTGAGTATCTTCGATCCAGCCTGCGTTGAGGATTGTAAGGGCTGGATGGAAGATTGCACCGATGTTGTCAAAGCTTGTTTTAAAGATGTTATCACCAGGGATAAATTGGGGAAAAGCCCGGTTGATGATTTTTTGAATGCCTGGAATCCAGTAAGCAGGAAGGGTAGCCAGAGGAATAGAATTTTTTACGGAAAATATTTTTGCGTGGGCGGGTCCAAGCGCCCTTGAAGCATAAAGGAATGTTTGTGCTTCCGCAATAAAGGGAAGCTTTTTTATGTCCTGTTTCCTGAGGACATTATGAAATTCCAGGGCTCCTCCTGTCCGGCCTGGATTGAGGATGACTATTTGATTCTCTTTAAGATAAGGGGCACATGTTTCAGCTATAAAACGGTGAGCAAGGGCTGGTACGACAACCATAAGAATATCAGCTTCCTCCATGCATTCTTTTATGTTGCTCGAAGCGAGCTCGATCTTCCCAAATCCCTTTACTTCTCCCTCGACCTTTATTCCTCCTCTTTGTATGACTGTGTGGATTCTCGTTCGTCCCCGGTTATAAAGATTGACTCTAAAGCCCTTAATAGCCAGATGGCCTGCCATGGCTAATCCGCCGTGCCCCGCTCCGAGAATACAAAATAAGAGGTCTTTTTTATCTTTTTTAAGGGCGGTTTTGATGTACTGGACTCTTCTTTTGTCTGATGCTTTCATCACTTTTTTTGTCATTTGCCATTCCTCTTTATGGAAATTTTATTTCTTCTCTGATATTTAGTTTTTTGAGAAATTTTCTTCCAATGTGATGCAAATTTGGATTTTACCGTTTATTGGTTTTTATAGATCTTTTGAAATACCGCGTTTATTTTATTGGATACTTGCTGTAAAGGCAAATCCTAAAATTCATCCCTGCCCACATCAAAAGCCTTATTGACTGGCAATACAGAAAAAATTATAATTTTCATCAATGGAATATGCTACGATAGATGCGATAATTGAGGCAGCCTTGAAAGAGGACTTGCCTCACGGGGATATCACTTCTGAAAGCATTATCCCTGCATGTTCAAAATCCGAAGCCATAATCCTGACCAAGGAAGAAGGAGTGCTTGCTGGAATAGACGTAGCCCGGAGAGTTTTTTACAAAATTGACCAGTCTATTTCTTTCAAAAAAAATTTGGATGACGGGCAGATATTCAGGAAAAAAGATACAATTGCCACTCTTCGAGGTCCATCGATTTCCCTCCTTAAAGGCGAACGGACAGCCTTGAATTTTCTGCAGAGGATGTCTGGGATCGCAACCACAACCAGAAGATTTGTGCGAGCCTTAGAGGGAACAAAGACAAAAATCCTGGATACAAGAAAAACAACTCCTGGCTTGAGGTTGCTGGAAAAGTATGCAGTGAAAATAGGTGGAGGTGTAAACCACCGCTTCGATCTTTCTGAGATGGTGCTAATAAAGGACAATCATTTAAAGCTTGTTGGCAGTATTTCACAGGCTGTCATGAGAGCGAAGGAAAAAGTGAAACCAGGAGTGAGGATTGAAGTGGAAGCCACAAATTTAGAAGAAGTTCAAGAAGCTGTCCGAAGCGGGGCTGATGTGGTAATGCTTGATAATATGTCGATTAAGAAAATGAAGGAAGTGGTCAAATGGATTAAAGGGAAAATTCCTCTTGAAGTTTCAGGTAAAGTTTCCCTTAGAAGAATTGGAGAGATTGCTTCTCTAGGAGTTGATTATATCTCTGTGGGAAGCTTAACTCATTCCTATAAATCAGTGGATATGAGCATTGAGTTTTTGAGGTGAATGATTATGGGAGAAGAAAAAGGTATTACTACAGATGTATTGATAATTGGTTGTGGGATTGCCGGAGCAAGCGCAGCCCTTGAAGCAGCTAAAAATGGCTTGAGAGTGATATTGGTCACTAAAAACTCGAGTCTTGAGGAGTCGAACACCTATTATGCCCAGGGTGGAATCGTATCTCTGGGACATAATGATTATCCAGAGTTATTAAAAAAAGATATCATCGAAAGTGGTGACGGTATCAATAACCCGGAGGCTGTTGAGATTTTAGCCAGTGAAGGCAAAAAAGTAGTAGATGAGATCCTGATCAAAGAGCTCAACATCCCTTTTTCCAGGAGCACTCCAGATTCTTTAGATTATGCCCAGGAGGCCGGCCACTCGCGTAGGAGGATCCTTCACATAAAGGATACGACAGGAAAGACTATTGAAGAAAGATTTATCACCGCTTTAAAAAAGTTCTCCAATGTGAAACTCCTCACTGACCATACTGCCGTTGATCTGCTGACTGTTCCCCATCATTCCAAGAATCCCGTATCTTTTTATAAAGAACCGCAGTGCATAGGGGCTTATGTTTTGGATAACCAAACCAAAAAGGTTAAAGTCATTTTTGCTCCTTACACCATCCTGGCCACAGGAGGCTGTGGGGCCATCTATCTCTATACTTCTAATCCAAGAGGAGCTATAGGAGATGGCTATGCAATGGCTTACAGGGCAGGAGCCAGAATTGTCAACATGGAATACATCCAGTTCCATCCTACCTCTCTTTTTCACCGGGATGCAGATGGCTTTTTAATTTCGGAGACGGTGAGGGGAGAAGGTGCCCGATTGAAAACCAGAAAGGAGCAGACCTTTATGGAGAATTATAACGAGAAGAAGGAATTGGCTCCGCGAGATGAAGTGACCAGGGCAATCTATGAGGAAATGACAAACAGTAATTCCAGATATGTTTACCTTGATTTAGTTTCCTATGCCAAATGTGATATCAAAAAGAGGTTTCCCAATATCTATAAAACATGCCTGAAATACGGAATCGATATAACAAAGGAATCCATTCCAGTTGTCCCTGCTGCGCACTATTGCTGCGGGGGGATTATGGTTGATGAATGGGGAAGGAGTTCGCTTAAGAACCTCTATTCTGTTGGGGAAGCTTCCTGCACGGGCGTTCACGGTGCAAATCGCTTAGCCTCAACGTCTCTTTTAGAAGGATTGATATGGGGGAAAAGGGCTTCCAAATATATCTCTTCCCATTTCGATCCTGCAATGCCTTATAAGCCCTCAGATATACACGAGTGGTATTATCCTGAGAAAGAAGAGGAGGTTGACCCGGCTTTGATCAATCAGGATTGGATCTCCATAAGATCGACCATGTGGTACTATGCGGGTATTATTCGGACTCAAAAGCGGCTGGAGAGAGCAAAGGCTGATCTGGACTATCTCCGCCATAGGATTGAGAAGTTTTACAAAGAAGCAAGAATGGATGCCAATGTCGTTGGGTTAAAACACGGAATCCAAGTTGCCTTGTTAATAACTTATGCTGCTCTGGGCAATCCCGTGAGCTGCGGTGCCCATTATATAAAAGACTATGAAAGGGGACAGGCTACTATTTTTTAAAAGGTGCCTGTTCCCATTTTTTAAGAGCGAAGCCTGTATCCGAGCGGGAGTTCTTCGCTGGGGAAATCCCGCGTGTTTAAGAACCACTTAGCCTGAGTCTCTTGTTGACTTTTTGGAGTAGAGATATAAAATAGCTTGTTCTATAATAATAAAATAGAATAGTTCAATCCGGAGAAAACTATGGCAGACAGTGAGAAGATAAAAGAAACTTTAAACCTTCCTCAAACATCCTTTTCCATGAAGGCAAAGCTAGCGCAGAAAGAACCAGAAATCATTAAGAAATGGGAGGAAATAAAACTCTACAGGAAAATTCAGAAGAGGAGAGAGGGGAGTCCCTCGTTTATTCTGCATGATGGTCCTCCTTATGCAAACGGGGGCATTCATCTGGGGACCGCACTGAACAAGATATTAAAGGATTTTATCGTCAAGACCAAAAATATGCAGGGCTTCAGCTCTCCCTATCTTCCTGGCTGGGATTGCCATGGCCTTCCGATTGAAATCAAAGTCGACCAGCTCCTGGGAAAGAAGAAAAGAGAGCTTTCAATCATAGAAATTAGAGAAGAATGCAAAAAATATGCACTCAAATACGTCGATATTCAGAAAAATCAGTTCAAGAGGTTAGGAGTTTTTGGAGAGTGGGAGAAACCTTATTTAACAATGGATCCCGAGTATGAAGGAAATGTCGTTCGTTATCTTGCAGCTTTTTTTGCTTCAGGGAATGTTTACAAGGGAAAAAGACCTGTTCATTGGTGCCCCCATTGCCAGACAGCCCTTGCCGAGGCTGAAATTGAGTATAAAGACCGCAGGTCTCCCTCCATCTATGTAAAATTTCCCATGATTTCAGACCTTTCCCAAAGATTTCCCGAGTTAAAGGAGAAGAAAGTCTCTGTCCTGATATGGACCACAACCCCCTGGACTTTGCCAGCCAACCTGGCTATAGCTTTCCACCCGGATTACGAATACGCGGCTTTCCAGTCCGATGGAGAAGTTTTCATTGCGGCCAAACGTTTGGTTCCTGTCCTCACTGAAGAATTAGCGTTAGAAAAGACCAAGGTCCTTATCACTTTTCGCGGCGAAGATGTAGAGGGTATGAAGGCCCGTCACCCTTTTATCGACAGGGAGTCTGTTTTTGTCCTGGCCGATTATGTGACCCTTGACCAGGGAACGGGCTGCGTTCATACAGCACCTGGCCATGGTTATGAGGATTATTTGACAGGATTAGCCTACGGCCTTGATATCTATACTCCTGTGGACAGTGAAGGAAAATTTATTCCTCAAGTTGAAAAATATAAAGAGATGAATGTCTTTGAATCCAATAAGATCATTACAGAAGATATGAAGAAAGACGGAAGCCTTTTGAGAGAAGATGAAATTGTTCATTCCTATCCCCATTGCTGGCGCTGCAAGAATCCTGTGATTTTCCGGGCCACGGCTCAGTGGTTTATCTCCATGGAAAAAAATGATTTGAGAGAAAAAGCACTTAAGGAAGTAAAGAAGATTCGCTGGGTTCCATCCTGGGGAGAAGAGAGAATTACCAATATGGTGAGTACCCGACCTGACTGGTGCATTTCCCGCCAGCGCTCCTGGGGTGTGCCAATTCCGGCTTTGTACTGTAACGATTGTGGGTATGTTCTGGCAGATGAGGAAATAGCCCTCAGAGTTGCTGATGTTTTTTCAAAAGAAGGGTCTAACTCCTGGTTTATCAAGGAAACAAACGAATTCCTCCCACCAGGTTTAAAATGCCCCCAGTGCGGTTCAAAAAAATTTAGCAAGGAAAATAACATTCTGGATGTCTGGTTTGAATCCGGGGCAAGCCAAAATGTCCTTGGAAAACGAAGCGACCTCCCGTGGCCATCAGATGTATACGTAGAGGGTCATGACCAATATAGAGGTTGGTTCAACAGTTCTCTTTTTATAGGGGTTGGAGCCAAGAAAGGTTCCCCTTATAAAACTTGCATAACCCATGGTTTTGTCCTTGATGAGCAGGGGAGAGGCATGTCCAAATCCCTCGGAAATTTTATTGATCCAGATGAAATTATTTCTCAAAATGGAGCCGAGGTCTTGAGGCTGTGGGTGGCGATGCTCAACTACAAAGAAGATGCTCGATTTGGAAAAGAGACCTTGCAGCGTCTCATTGAGGCCTACCGCAAAATTAGAAATACATGGAGATTCATCCTGGGGAACATTTATGATTTTTCTCCTGGTGAAGAAAGTGTCCGGCCCAAAGAAATGGAACTTCTTGATAGATGGATTTTAGAAAAATATTCAGAAATTGGGAATAAAATCCTGAAAGCCTATGAGAATTTTGAGTATCATGTCGTCTTCCACACTCTATACAACTTTTTTACTGTGGGATTAAGCTCTATGTATTTGGATGTTCTCAAAGACAGGCTGTATTGTTCAGGTAAAAAATCTTTGCTTCGCAAATCAGCGCAGACGGCTCTCTTTCATCTCCTAAAATCTACACTTGTGTTGATGGCTCCGATTTTACCTTTCACAACGGAAGAAGCCTGGGAAATTATGCCTGCTTTTGGAGGAAAAGAAGAGTCTGTTCATTTAGAGCAATTCCCATCATTCCAGGAGAAATGGCTCGATGATAGCTTGTTTCAAGAGTGGGAGAATCTGGTGCTCGTCAGAGATAAAGTTTTAAAAGAACTTGAGGGAGCACGAGAAGAAGGACTTATCGGTAATTCTTTGGAGGCGAGTATAGTCCTCAAAGTTCCCTCTTCTCAAGAGGAATTTTTAAGAAAATACGAAACACAGCTTCCTTCGCTTTTCATCGTTTCTGCTGTGGAACTTCAATCACAGCCAGGTGAAGAATTTGAGGTGAAGGTCTCAAGAGCGCCCTGGGAGAAGTGCCAGCGCTGTTGGAATTTTTTGCCTTATGTGGGGAAGAGCTCTGAATATCCTCATTTCTGTAAGCGGTGCGAGGAAGCGGTTAAGAATACGAGTTTATGAAACACAGATCATTTTATTTTTTACTGATTCTCGTTCTGCTGATTGTTGACCAGATCACCAAAGCAATCGTCTTTCAGAAGATAGCCTTTTTGAGCAGTCAAAGCATCATTCCAGGTTTTTTCAATCTTACTCATATTCATAACCGTGGGGCAATTTTTGGCTTTTTTTCCCAGTCTGATAGCCAACTTTTGCATATCGTGCTTATGCTGGCTACGCTGGTCGCTTTAGCTTTAGTTGTATATTATTTTTTCATGACACCGCCTGCTGAAAAACTTACCAAAATTTCACTTTCTCTCATCCTTGCAGGGGCTCTGGGGAATCTGATAGATAGAGTCTTCAGAGGATACGTGATTGATTTCCTGGATCTCTACATTAAAAAATGGCACTGGCCTTCCTTTAATGTGGCGGATTCCTGCGTGACGATAGGTGCGTTTCTGCTTGTTTTTATTGTTTTTTTTAAAAGGAGAAGGATATGTACCCCATCCTCATAAAAATAGGTCCTGTCACTATACACACCTACGGTTTTATGATGGCTCTTGGCGTGGCTTTTGCACTCTGGTTTCTTTTCGTTCAAGCTAAAAAGTATGGTTTTGAAGCTTCAAAGATGATTGATATGGCCTTTTACACTATAATTGTCTCTCTACTTGGAGCCAAGTTCGTTCTTTTTATCGGAAATTTTTCCTATTATACCCGAAACCTGGGAGAGCTATTTAGCCTGGCGCGTACAGGCGGTGTTTTCCAGGGTGGATTGGTATTCGGGATTCTCTTTGCCCTGTGGTATTTCCGCAAACACCGAATTCCTACCTGGAAAGCTGCCGATATCATCGGCCCTGCTTTAGCTCTGGGGCATGCTTTCGGACGTATAGGATGTTTCATGGCGGGATGCTGTTTCGGCCGGCAGTGTTCCTTGCCCTGGGCCGTGACTTTTCAGAACGAATATGCCAGTAACCTTACAGGCATTTCTCTTCATACTCCTCTTCATCCGACTCAGCTCTATGAATCAGCGTTGAATTTTTTGAACTTCCTGGTTCTCTTTTTCATCTTGAAGAAAAAGAAATTCGACGGTCAGGTTTTTGCTTTTTACATCATGAATTATTCTATAATCCGCTACTTTGTTGAATTTTACCGTGGAGATCATTCCCTTAAGCATTATCTCATCCACAATGCTTCTCCCTATCTCAGCCTTTCCTTCCCTCAGCTTTTCTGTATTGTAGGCCTAATCGCTGGAATCAGTCTGTTTCTCATTTTGAGAAAAAGAAAAAGTGCCTAAAAAAATCTTTCTTATCACTTGCTCATCTGGGGTGAATCAGAGGTTGGATGTCTTCTTATCCGGAAGGATAAAAGAATTGACGCGCTCACAGGTTCAAAAAATCGTTACGGAAAAAAAGGTTAAGATTAGCGGGACAGTCAAAAAATCCAGCTTTTTGTTGAGAGAAGGGGACAGGGTGGAAATAGAGTATGAACTCCCAACGCCTGAAAAGATTCAAGCGGAGAACATCCCTTTTGAGATCCATTACTGCGATGATCATATAGTCATTATCGAAAAGCTCTCAGGAATGGTTGTTCATCCCGGAGCAGGAAACAGGAAGCATACTCTCATCAATGCTTTGCTGTATCGATTTCCGGAATTGCGAGAGGTTGGCCAGGAGGATAGACCAGGGATTGTCCATCGTTTGGATAAGGAAACTTCCGGATTGATGGTTGTGGCCAGAACGACAAAATCCTTAACCGAGCTCCAGCAGCTTTTCAGGAAGAGGGAGGTCGAAAAGCTCTACCAGGGCCTTGTCTGGGGTAGGATGCCTGAGAGGAAAGGGAAAATCAACTGGCCCATTGGACGCCATGCAAAGCATGGAGAAAGGATTTCTATAAAGACGAAAAAACCGAGAGAGGCCGAGACCCGGTACTCTGTCCAGAAGGAATATGAAGAATTTACTCTCCTTCATATAAAACCATTAACTGGGAGGACTCATCAGATAAGAGTCCACCTGGCTGCTTCCGGCCATCCTTTAGTAGGGGATAAACGATATGGGCGTCTAAAATCAAGGAAACAATGTCCCCGTCTTTTCCTTCACGCTTCCTCCCTTTCCTTTATCCATCCTGAATCAAAGGAGAGGGTTGAGTTTTCCTCTCCCTTACCGAAAGATTTAAAAATTTTTTTAGATAAGATAAAATAAAAAGGGGCCGCTCCCTCCAAATGTCGTCCTTCGTAAATTCGTATTCATAGGGTGGGACTGTGGGGAATGTCCCTCGCTCTTAAATTTTATCTTGAGCAGTAGGGAATTTTTGTTGTATTATATCTGTTGCCGTTTTTCTTAGGTCATAGACCTGGATAATTGATAGAAATCCGTATACGTAATAAATATAGATCTATCATTTCTTGGGAGGCTTCAAGATGAAAGATTATGCCGTTGATAAAATCAGGAATATCGCGATTATAGGGCACGGGTCTACAGGGAAAACTTCTCTGGCTTCTGCTTTTTTATTCAATGGGAGAGCAACGTCCAGGTTAACAAAAGTCGAGAAAGGCAATACGGTCACTGATTATGACCCCGAGGAAATCGAAAGGAACATTTCCATCAATTCCGCCCTCTGTTTTTTAGAGTGGAACGATCACAAGATAAACATCGTTGATTGTCCAGGGTATATGAATTTTCTCTGGGATACAAGAGCAAGCTTAAGGGCTGTAGATGCCGGAGCGATCATGGTTTGTGGTGCGACTGGAGTTGAAGTGGGGACAGAAAAAATATGGGAAATGCTCGAAGAGTTTGCCCTCCCCCGGATCATTATTATCAATAAACTGGACCGGGAAAATTCCGACTATACGCGAACTGTAGAATCCATCCATCAATTTTTCGGACGCCAGGCTATTCCGGTTCAACTTCCTATAGGAAAAGAAGAAAATTTTACCGGAGTTGTAGATCTGGTAACCAAAAAAGCATATATTTTTGAACGAAATGAGAGTGGGAAATTCAAGGAAGAAGAAATCCCTGCAGAACTGAAAGATGAAGCCAACAAAAAGTTTGAAGAACTGGCAGAGATGGTTGCTGAAAACGATGAGCAGTTGATGGAAAAATATTTCGAAAAAGGAGAACTATCTCCTGAAGAGCTTACTGAAGGTCTCAGGAAAAGCATTTTCAATCGGCAGTTGTATCCCATCTTCATCACCTCGGCTATTTTAAACATCGGAACGCAATCCATCCTCGATGGAGTCGTAAATTTTTTGCCATCCCCTCAGGAAAGAAAAGAAGCAGAAGGAAAGGAAGGAATCGTTAAGCTATCTCTTGATGAGCCTTTCTCTGCTCTGGTTTTCAAAACGATTTCTGATCCCTATACGGGGAGGATCTCCTTGATGAGAGTATTCTCCGGCAGAGTGAACCCGGATGCAACTGTTACTAATTCCAGAAATGGTGCGAGTGAAAAACTCGCAGGTCTATTCTTTCTCCAGGGAAAGGAGCAGATACCCGCAGGTCAGGCCAAAGCCGGAGACCTTGTAGCTACCGCTAAATTGAAAGAAACCTCTACTGGAGATACCCTGTGTGCCAAAGGGGCGTCTGTTGAATTTCCTGATATCACATTTCCCGAACCTTCTATTTCCTTTGCTATAGAACCGAAGACTCGTGCGGATGAGGATAGAATTTCTCAGGCTGTTCATCGGATTACTGAAGAAGATCCCACCGTTAGAATAGAAAGGGATCCTGAGACCAATGAATTGATTATCTCCGGCAACGGACAACTCCATGTGGAGATTATTGTCGACCGGTTAAAGAAAAGATATGGTGTAGATGTAGGGCTCAAACCTCCTAAAATCCCTTATAAAGAAACGATCAAAGGGAAGTCAGATGTTCAGGGTAAATACAAGAAACAAACAGGAGGGCGAGGACAGTATGGGGATGTCAAGATAAAGATGGAACCTCTTCCCAAAGGAAAGGATTTTGAATTTGTGGATAAAATATTTGGAGGATCTGTTCCGAGAAATTATATCCCTTCGATTGAAAAAGGAATTCAGGAAGCCCGGAAAAAAGGTGTAGTAGCCGGCCATCAGACCGTTGATTTTAGGGTCACACTCTATGATGGCTCTTATCATGATGTCGACTCTTCTGATATAGCCTTCAAGATTGCCGCCTCGATGGCATTCAAAAAAGGGATGAAGGAGGCAAGGCCTACCCTGCTCGAACCGATCATGAATGTTGAGGTATATTCACCTGAAGCAAATATGGGAGATATCATGGGAAACCTTAACGGGCGGAGAGGAAAAGTTCAAGGAATGGAGCAAAAGGGAAATTTACGCATCGTAAAAGCACAGGTGCCCATGGCTGAAATGCTGGATTTTGAACCTACTCTCACCTCAATTACCGGAGGCAGGGGATCCTTCATCATGGAATTCTCACATTACGAGGAAATTCCGCACCAACTCCAGCAGAAAATCATCAATGAGGCAATAAAAGAGGGCCGGATAAAGCCAGAAGAAGAAGAAAAATAAAGAGAAGAAACAGAGCTTTGAAATTCATTTCAAATCGATTCCACTTATTTTATGCTCTAACACACTGATAATAATATTTTTAAATGGAGTGATAAAAGAATGAAAATAAAAAAAATAGCAGCCATCTCAATTTTGCTTTTTACTTTTTCTATGCTTTTTGGGCAGGAGGAAGAGAACAAAATTTTGATTCTCAAAATCGGGAACAAAAGGTTCAAAGATAAGGTAATGGATGTATCCTCAGGAAAAGTCTATTCAGCAAAAGAGGGTAAGTTAATCCCCTTTCAAAAAATGATCAAAGAGATGAAGGATAGCGATTTCATTTATGTCGGAGAAACTCACACAAGCCTGTCCATGCATGAAGTGCAGTTCAAGATCATTCAGGCCCTGTACGAGCAAGATAGAAATGTATTTGTTGGCTTAGAAATGTTTCCTATCAGTTTCCAGGACGTTTTGAATAAATGGAGTATGGCCATTCTTTCCCGGGAAAAGTTTATTCAGGAATCTCAGTGGTATGTCAACTGGAATTACCATTTTGGTTTTTATGAGAAAATATTTGAATTTGTAAAAGATCATAAAATCCCTCTCTCTGCATTAAATGTTCCTAGAGAAATTATCACCAAAATCAGAAAAAAAGGCTGGGATGCTCTTTCAGAAGAGGAGAAAAAACTTATTCCGCAACCTGATCTCTCTCATGAAGAACACAGGGCCTTTATTCGTACGATTTTTAAAAGCGCAGGACACCCTCCACAGATGAAGGGAAAAGGCATGGATATGGCATTCGAGGGACTTTACCGGGCTCAGTCAGCATGGGACGAGGTCATGGCATTCTATGCTCTTCAATCTCGAAAGAGAGAAGATAAAAAAGTTATAGTTCTGGCTGGCTCTGGCCATCTCCTATATAATCTGGGGATAAACCTCCGGGTTTACGAAAAAAGTCATCTGCCTTATAAGACAGTCATATGTGTTGTTATCCCAGACGGGAAAGAGAGTGTGCAGGTTTCAAGGAGTCTTGCCGATTATGTCTGGGGTATAGCAGAGGAAAAGATACCTGCCTTTCCACATATAGGATTACAATTTAAAAAATTCGACAGACTGGACAATCTGGTTATCGAACGTATGCCTATAATCGGAGTGGCTACGAGTGCAAATTTCAAGAAGGGTGATGTTTTACTTTCAGTGGATGGAAAAAATTTTTCCGATATAAATGAGCTTAGAATTTATCTATCCCGATTCAACTGGAACGATGAAGTGAAATTTTGTCTTCTACGAGATGCCCAAGAAATAGAAGTACTTTTGAAATTCCAGCCCCCGGAGAGAGATGGGAGCTAAGAATTCATAAATGGCCTGCAGTCTTTTTACCAGAGAACGCCGTAAAGCCCCTTGTTTTAGCAATGGGGATATAAGGCGCTTGCCGTAGAGCAGCAGCAGTTAGAAGTTGTATTATTTAGCAAAATGGTATGTAATGAAAACATGGAATTCAGATCAAACAGTACATAGAGAGCCAGAAGACATCTCAAAGGCAATGAGAATCTCAAAGAGCTTCAAATATCAACTTCGATTGAC
>JAGLWV010000079.1 GCA_023133225.1 Candidatus Aminicenantota bacterium
AAACGTTTATCTGTTATGCAGTGTGTGGGCTGCATGGATGCGATGACACCCAGTTCTGCAAAGCGGGGAATATCATTGAGGATTAGAATCTGCGCATGTTCGCTGCGGTGCCGGCTGTCGCGTTTTCCATTTACCTGCTGTGCCTTTTCGAATGCATTCAGGATCCAGTGATTTGCCTTTGTGCCGATTGCATGTATGCCTATCTGAAATCCCATCTTATCCGAGGCAACCACACGTTTTTCAAGTTCTTCGTATGTCATTTGGGGTAACCCGGTTTTATCGGGTGCGTCCTCGAACGGCTCAAAAACCAGCATTGTACCGGAGCCGAGAGTCCCATCGATAAATCCCTTGAGATAGCCAAACCGTATCCAATTTCCTTCCGGGGGGTATTGTTTTCTCATTTTATCGTACCGCTTTAACCGTTGTTCGTCTGCCGTCAAACGTCCTGCTACATCCACACGGAGTGTAAGCTTTCCCATGTCCATGAACTTCTGATATGTTTCAGCATTACCCCCTCCAGGATGCTGAATGCTTGTCACCCCTAATCGTGCTGCCATATCAAACGCCGCCTGCCATCCTCTCATGCGGAGTTCCTCTTCTTCTTCAGGAGTTCTCTTTACTCTGACAGCTCCATACTTTAACAACCCTTGCGCGCTTTCTTTAAAAATTCCCGTGGGTTCACCGGTAACCGGGTCTTTCTGGATCTCTCCTCCGAATGGATCGGGAGTATCTTTTGTTATCCCTGATTTCTTGATGATGTAACTGTTGACAAGTACCGAATGACCGTCAGCACGGCTCAGAGCCACCGGATTATTTGGCGCTACCGGATCAATAAGCTCTTTTGTCGGCCACTGCCTATCGGTGAACATCTCATGCTCCCAGCGTCCACCCCTGATGAGTTCACCGGGTTTTACCTGCGCAACTTTTTCTTTTACACGCTCGGTTATAATTTTTGGATCAGTGATATAGCGCAGATCGATATAATCAGGATTAATATCACCGAAATGGGCATGTGCATCATTAAAACCTGGAACAAGAAGCCGGCCCTTAGCGTCGATCACCTTGGTGGTTCCTTCTTCAATATACTGCTTGATCTTGCGGTTTGATGTAACAGCTATAATAAACTCTCCTCTCACAGCAATGGCTTGAGCTCTGGGATTGTCCTTATCGATTGTGACAATCTTTGCATTTTTTACCACGAGGTCTGCAGGTGGTCCTTCATACGTCTTGTTGCATCCGGAGATGATAGATACCAGAAGTGCTACCGTTATGATTGTTAGTAATTTTTTAATAATTTTCATAAGCATTTTCAAAATCCCTCCTCATGAATTTATTTACTTTTCACGGCAGTTCTTTTATATAACAAAAAAAGGCAACAGGCAAACACTCGATTTGTCGCGAAAAAAGGGATGTCCTATTTTCGCCTCTTTTTTTCCTTAAATTGCACTTTTGCTTATATGGCCTCTAATTGGCTTTTGCCAGGTTGCGCTAAATGATGGGATAGTGAACTGCTTTCTCCTGTCTACTTCTGGATGACTTATAGCAGAGGAAAAATTCGATGTCAAAAAAGTAAAAGATGAGTGTCAACAGCTTATCCGGCAGCCTTTAATCTGTTAGCTTGTTGAAAACTAAAAGTATTCGAGCTTGAAAAGAGCAAACGGGGTCAAATCTTTATTATTGATAAAGCATTTGACTCCGTTATCTGATATGTTGATTTTGTCAATAATAAAGATTTGACCTCATTTTTTCTATTAATCTAATTTACTCCAACAATTATTATCTCGAGTCCCAACAAACTAGTGAGCCTGGACTCAACAAAGCCCTTAGCGCACCAATGCTTTCTCTTGCTCTCGGGACTTGGATTATTTTAGCTCTCTCTCACTTTTTGCTTTTAAGCTTCGGCAGGAAGTTTTCCATGACCCAGATTTCTGCACCTCCCTTATGGGAAATGAAGGCGATACGTTGCCCATCTGGATGAATACTTAAGTTAAGTATTTTGTCCATAGCTAATCCGAGTTTCCGAGGCTCTCCGCCTTCCGTTGGAATCATCCACAGCTCATCACATTTCTGCTCTTGCATTCCGCTGGATACCCTTTTAGACAAGAGTATTTCCCGTCCGGTAGGAGTCCACGCATATGAGGCGATCATTCCTTCAGAAACCGGGACTTTAATAAGGTCGTAAGGTTTTCCACCAGCGGCAGGAATGACCCTCAAAACATGATGTTGTAATATCTTTTTAACAGTATCACCCGTAGCCGTAAGAAAGGCCAATTTTTGTCCATCAGGTGACAGGGTCACTCTCCCAATATCAGGCGGTGCGGTCTGGCGATATAGTTCCTCCTCTTGGCCGGTTTCAAGATCACGCACGAGGATGCAGGCAAGGTTCTCAGTGAATTGCCAGTACGGATAGAAAATTGATTTCCCGTCAAGGGACCATGCAGGCTGCTTTATAATTGAGCCGCGCTCAAATCGAACAATAGAGGTAACATCCCCGGTTTGCACGTCGATCTTATAAACCCCCTGAACATTCTCTTTATCTACACCTACAACAATAATGGATCGGCCGTCAGGAGCCCAAGAAATGTATTTAAAGTAATCAAGCTGAGGAGTGGGAACTGTATTTATCTCTCCTGTTTTGACAGACTGTAGACAAAGAAGGCAAGAATCCACTCCACCGACGCTTCTATATGAGACATAAGCTAAATAATTTCCATCAGGTGACCAATCGGGTTCAATGTTGAATCCTTCGAAACGCTGTACGATCCTTGTTGGTTGATCCAGGAATTTGCCCTCCTTCATATCAAGTGTGGCGATGTAAACATCTACTATTGTGGTATCGATGCTGTAGTAGAAGGACCCTTTGCTGGTAAATCCCTTAGGGTAAAATTGCCCTATATCCTTCCTAATCAATTCTGGAGTCCCTTGAGGCACCCCATCTGTAACTCGAATGAGCCAAATATCCGTAGTTCCTGTGCGGTCGCTTCTAAAGAGAACGCTTTTTCCATTCGGTGACCAACCAAGCAAACGGTCATCAGCCGGGTGTTCTACAAGAGGAATTTCGCGGTTTCCGTCAGCCGAGAGGAGAAAGATGTTGCGCTCTCGAATTTCTTTCTTTGGCGAAAAATGATAGGCGATGTATTCCCCGCTCGGTGAAAATAGCACTCTTCCCGGAATCCGTTCCTCAAAAGTCTTGAGAACGCGAACAGAACCATCTGCAACAGAAATCAGTACAATCTGAGAAGTGCCTTCTTTTTTTGGGGCAAAGATAGCCAGAATTTGCTTACCATCTGGGGACCAGTCGGAAGGACTGACCGCTACTTCTTTATTCTGAAAGATTACACGAGGGCCGGAACCATCGAGGCCAATGATGCGCAGGTCATAGAAGTTATCCTTATTGAACCATTTGTAGACGATCTTCTTGCCGTCAGGAGACCATCTGGAAGTGGAGGCAAACTGTGGGGCAACTCTGTTGGTGAGACGCTGCTCCTTTCCAGTTGCTATCTCTCGGATAGCAAGGTCGTCTGTTTTTGCATGAGATAAATAGCGGCCGTCGGGGGAAGGTGCACCAGAAGTACTCACTCCAGGGCCTGCCCAAACCTGTCTGATTTTGAATTCCTTATCACCTCTTTCGATAACAGCTTGGGCTTTTAAGATAAGGTTCAGTTTTTCTTTAGCTATCCTGACTGCTTCTGTCTGCTCGGGATAGTTGTCCACTACTTTCTGGTAGGACTTTTCAGCTTCCTTCAGGCCCAATTTCTCATAGCAGAGACCGATGTAGAGCTGAGATTTTGCGGCGTATGCTCTTTCTTTGGGGTATTTCTTGATGAGCTCGTTAAAAAGCTTAATCGCTTCTTTTAGGTCGCCCTTAGTTTCCATGGTGAATTTTGCTTTCTCGAAGAGCACTTTGTGCTCAAGTGTGTTCTGAAATCCAAAAGCCATTAAGACGACTGCTGATAAGACAATAAAAATAAAGAATTTTTTTAAATTCATGATGCTACCTCCTGTTGATGATTTTTTCATTTACCAACAATGTAGCTCTTTTCATTTTTTATGTTGTCAAATAAAAGTAAAAGAATGTAAAAGATTGTCATCACCCCATGAATCGATAGCCTTCTCCGTAAACAGAAAAGATATATTTGGGATGAGATGGATCTTCCTCAATCTTTTTCCTCAATTTCAGGATATGATTATCAATGGTCCGCGTGGTGGGATATTTTTCATATCCCCAGATTTTATCCAGCAAAACCTCTCTTGTTACCACTTCTTCCTGGTGAGCAATGAAGTATTTTAGAATTTCTATTTCGAGCGAAGTAAGATCCAATTCCTTATCTTTACGCTTGACTTTAAAATGGGCGAAGTCAATTTCCACATCGCCAAACCTATAAATTTTGGGAACCTTTTTTCCCTCACTTTTTTCTTCCCTTTTATCGCGCCTTAAGTGTGCTTTTATCCTGGCTAAAAGCTCCCGAATGCTGAAAGGCTTGGTCATGTAATCGTCGGCTCCGATTTCCAGTCCCACAACTTTGTCAATTTCTTCTCCTTTGGCTGTTAGCATAATAATAGGAGCGCTTATATTTTTTTGACGAAGCTCTCGACAGATATCCAGGCCATTCATCTTTGGCAGCATAATATCGAGGATAATCAGGTTGGGTCGTTCTTCCAGGGCCTTGCGGAGACCTTCAATACCATCGGCTGCCCAGTCCACCTCATATCCTTCGTCCGCTAGGTTGAGTTTCAATCCTTTTACCAGGTCTTCTTCGTCTTCTATAATTAATATTTTCTCATTCATCTTGATTTATCCTTTTTTTGGGCCTGAGATAGGGAGAATCACAGAAAAAATACTCCCCTTTTCTGGCTCACTTTCAACTTTTATCCAGCCTCCATGAGCTTCGCTAATGTGTTTAACCAGGGTCAGGCCCAGACCGCTTCCCCTTGTTTCAGAAACGATTTTATTTTTTACCCGGTAAAATCTTTGAAAGATTCTTGATATGTCCTTGGGCGAAATTCCTATGCCTTTATCAGCAACCTGAAGGACAACATTTCCGTTATCTTTGAATAATTTTACAGTCACTTCTTTTATCTTGTGGGAAAATTTCATGGCATTGCTTAAGAGATTGACTAGAACACTGGCTATAGCTTCCCCATCAAAATTCATCTCCGGAAGATCTGAGGCAATTTCTTTTTGAATAGAAAAACCTTTTTTTTCCAGATGATAGCGATATGAATCTAATGTATTTTGAGCGACCTTAGCTAAATCATTATTTTTAAAATTGAATTCTTTTCGGCTCATTTCAATCCGGGAAAAATCAAGGACATTATTGATCATGTGTGATAAACGCTCGCTTTCTTTGGTGATAATTTCATAGGCTTCCTCTTTTTCTTCTTTTTTAAGGTTTTCTTTGCGCTGGAGCGTCTCTCCATAAAGTCGAATGAGAGTGAGAGGGGTTTTTAGTTCGTGGGAGACATTATGAATGAACTGCGTTTTTAGACTGGTGGTTTCAGACTCTCGGGAAATATCGCGGGCTATGAGAAAAGCACCTAAAAACATCAAAACCACAATGACCGCTAGAAGAACGCCGTAGAAAAAATTTTCTCGGCGAGCTGTCCTCTCAAGGCCTATGGATGCAGGCTGAGTAACAACAACTTTCCATGGAAGAGGAAACTGTCGATAGGACAGGATTAGAGAATCTTCTGGAGCCAGTTCCTCTTTTTCTGATAAAATATTTAGACTTCTTTCATCAACGATTTGAAATTGAAGTCCACTATCTTTCGATATATCTTCAAAAAGTTTTGTTAATGTTTCTTTTTTCAGGTGATTCATATCCCAATAAAAGCCACCATAAAATGTTTTATTGGAATAAAAGTTTGGCAGGATAGTATAAGAGATCAGACAGAAATCTTCTCTATGAGTAGTAAGCAAGCGCTCTGATTGCACTTCGACTCCTTCCCGAGAATGTGTTAGCTTTTCTTTTATTTTAGGAATGGCCTCCCGCTTCAGAAAGTCCGAAAAAACCAACTCCTGCAGATAATGAGATTTTTGCTTCCGGAGAGCCGTATAAGATTCGTGCATTTTTAGGAATTTCTCTTGTTGTAAATTGTTATCAAGGTACGACTCAATTTCGGATATGAAGAAATCATAAGTGGGAAGGTTGATCAACCAAAATCCATTAAGAATTTTTTTATAGAGATTGAATAAGATGTTCAGGCCTATCTCTTCTCTTTTTTGGAGTTTATCTATTTCAGACGACTGAATGGCAGCCACTATGCCATAAGGATGCCCCGCTTTGTTTTGGAGTTGCTCGTACTTCGATGAAAGCTCGCTGTATACCTTATAAGCTTTATCATATTTTTTAGATGACAAATAACATCGCCCCAAAGATTCCAAGGCAAAGGCTTTGTGCTGTTTTGAGGGAGCAATGGAAATACACTTCAGATAAACCTCACCAGCTTGTGAGTAGTTCCCTTCAGAGAATTCAAAAAATTCGGCTCTCTTTAGAATCTTTGCAAATTCGTTGTCTTTTATATTTTTTTCCCACGATAAGATCTGAATGTTTTCTCTTCCAGTTTTAGGGATTACAATCTGGTAATTATTGTCAAGCAAGAATAGCTTTCCAGCAGTATTCTTTGAAATAAAAGAATAATTGAAAATGGTTTGATCTGCTTCTTTTTGCAGAATGAGGCGAGCAAAATTTTCGCGATCTAAAGCTTCTTTTTCCCTCTCGAAAAGTGTTTTTTCAGTAGATTTTAATGCAGCTTCGGCAGAAATCCAAAGATTCGATTCAAGAAGCTTTTTGACAGCTTCTCGCCTTGAGGAGAAGGCTCTTAAGCTCAAATAACCTACGATTAAAGAAGGAAGTAATATGGCCAGCAAGAATATAATAACAATTTTCTTCCTGGCCAGTATTTCTTGGGTAAATATTTTCATCCCCAACGCCGAAATAAGATTTTTATCGTAGTAAATCCATTAGAATTGTATCAGATTCAATTATTAAAATGTCAAAAAAATGTAAAAAATTGTAAACGAATGTCAAAGTAGAATATCAGAACAATTTGTTTTTCCTTCCTTGACGGGCAGCTTCCTAATTACTGGATGTGGACTAAGAGAGATCGATCGTTTTTACAATTTTACCGGCATGCCTTGATTGATATTTGATGGTGACTTTTCCCTTGCCTGAAACCAGGAACTGGTGCTCCGCCTTACCAAAGCCGGGGATAAATAAAAACTGAAGTTCAGGACGGAATTTTTTAAAAGTAACCTGATTCCTGTAGATATTTGATAACGGGCCTCCGGCCACAACTTTTATGTTCTTGCCTGAAACAGTCAGCATATCCTTAGGATAAAGTTTAACCTTCTGGGCATGGTAGCTCATTGTCGGCATTGCCTTTGCGTTAGCAAGGCGGGTTCTTATCCGGTAAAGGTTTTTTCCTATTTTTTTTGTCTCAAAAACATCTATACTCACCTCAGGTGTGTGCTTTGCAGAGAAAATGATAGCAGAGGCATTCCGGTGGACCATGTCTTTTAGCATAAAGGGCGCTGACAGGCGGGAGCTGAATTTGATCCAGCCACCGATCTCAATGTCACCGTATGTGGGATGCTTATAAGGCTTCCAGGGCTTATAGAGTTCCCCCTGGACGAGATGGTCATTGAATTGCAGTCTTTCTCTTTCACGTGAATTGCTTTCCCCCATAAACATCTCATTCTCACCCTGCGGTTTCATTTTTTTTGCTTCTTTTATACTTCTAAAGGTCTCAGTTGATGACATGAATAATTCGCCTACAAAACCGTAAGCTCCGTTTATCATCATCATCCATTCTGTAAATTCCCCGTAAGTGGCGTACATGTCTTTCCACGCGATTATGTAACTGTATCCCGGTGTGATCCGCTCAGATTGCTCTCCAAGATAATCATACACTGCAAGATCTTGCGGGGGATACTCTCCCTGGGCTTTGGTGCTTGGCCCTCTTACAAATAATCCCCCTGAATTGTGGAAGGCCCATTCCATACATATATTGGGACGCTTCCTGATATAGTCTGAGATGGCTTTTAGCCCGGTGCTTGAGAAAGGATAATCGCCTGCTCCCGACTGAACATACCCGGGTGCCCAGTCAAATCCCCAGTTCCGGTTCCCGTCCATATAACCTTCAGAATCTTCGTTAATCCTTCCGTCACCGTCGTTGTCGATCCCTTCCTGGCCCAGGATGGTCCATTCTCCCTTTTCGCCGGGTTTAACTCCTATCATCAATCTAGGGTCTTCAGGATCGGTCTTGTACTGTCCGAAAGGATCACGTTTCCGCATCGTACAAATATTTCCGTCTCCGTCAAGATCATCAGGAAAATCTTCATCTGTCAGGCCGTCGCGGTCATCGTCATGGGGCCTGCGCATGCTGCGGTTGCTGCTCGAGGTATTGGGATCTTTAAAAAAATGAACGCGGCCGTCAACGTTGACGACAGGTATAACATAAAAACACTTTTTATCTACGAGTTCTGTGATTTCGTCGTTTTTCCCGTAATTGGTCAGAAGATAATTGAGAAGATAAAGTGAAACTTCTCCTGCCTGAATCTCGTTCCCATGGATATTTCCGTCAACATAGATTGCAGGCTTATCCAGTTCAGGGCCAGTTTTTGGGTTGTTGACCGTCA
>JAGLWV010000008.1 GCA_023133225.1 Candidatus Aminicenantota bacterium
TTCGAATTATAACTTTGTTGAGGAATATATCCTTTGAATTGCTAATAAACGCCGAATTAAGTATAGTGTCCCCTTAATTATTGAGGCTCTTTTATAATCATTTAAGATAAGGAGGATGATATGTCTCACTTCAAAAAAACTGCCTGTCTGCTTGCAGCTATAAGCTTACTTCTCCCTCTTAGCTCATATGAATATCAGGAAGTGCAGGATCAGACTAAAATTCGTAAGCTTGCGGCATCTCAGATCAATATCGCGGCCATCGTGTACCGGAAAAATCCGTGTTTTCCAGATGATGTTGATATGGATGATTTCCTTCCCGTTGAGCCAGGGAAAAATGCCTACATTTGGCCGGATGCCAAATCCACTGCCATCCAGTTCATCCACCAATTGACTAAATGGGAAATGGAAGATGGTGATACGCTTTACCTCCGTCCGGGGGTCTATGATGACGGCGTCATTTATACAGTGGATCTCACGAAAGTCAGTGCGCCCCGCAGACGAATCCATGTCCGCGGAAGCGGTGTCTCTAACACGACTCTAGAGGGCTGGATCTGGGCCGGGCATGGTTCTACGATAAAAAATTTAACAGTTGACAACCGAGGTAAATACAGCGACGACACCAGCATAGACATCGATTCCACCAGCGTAACCATAGAAAATGTTATCGTCAAAGGTGGCAGAAATGGCCTTCTCGCTGGCCCTGGTCTTTTCGGCGAAAGCAGCGGATCGGTCACATTAAACTGTTTCAGTATAAGTAATGTGAGATACAACGGGATAATGCTGGGCGGTGATTTCCAGCAGAAAATCAATAACTGCAGTCTGAACAATGTCTCGGTGGACGGCACAGGCAATATGGGCGTCGAGATTATTGGAGACGGTGCGGTGATTAACCAGCTCTTCCTGTCCCGCATAGGCACAGGCGGATTACGCATCGAAGGCAGTAATGCAAGGATTATTGATTCCAATTTTTACAATGTCGACCTCTACGCCATTGGCGTGGACGGACCATCACCCACCATTTCCGGTATCACGATCCAGAATATTGGAACACAGCATCTTGGAACAGGTGTTATACTCTACGAAAACAGTACCAACTATAGCGTGAATGACAGCGCCTTTAGCTCGGTCCGGATCGGGATTCTGCATCAGGTGAATGTAGGGAGCTTCAGCAATAACAGCTTCTCCAATATTTATTACAGAGACATCCTTTATTCTTCTCCGGATCCACAGCCCAGCAGCCCGGCTGACAAGATCGAAGGAGGTATAAAAAGCAAAATCACAACCAAGGTCAAGGCTCTTCCGAAGAGCCGTTTGAAATTAAAACCCGCTTCGAAAATGATAAAAGCCTCATCCCTTCAGATTACAGCTCTTAAGGTCCCGGTGGATATGGATGCCGAAGCGAAGCTGATTCTTAAGCTCACAAGGCCTGACCAACACAGTGTGAAACTTTCTTCAAAAAACAAACTCTTATTGAAGCAAATATCAACAGAATTGAAAAAAAACAATCTGGAAGGAGCGAAAAAAACCTGGGTCGATTTTCTCACAGCCAACAAATATTCATTCGATACAGAAGACATCAACACTGTGATCCTCAAGGTCCTGCGCGATACCTATCAGGACACACTCGATGATCTGTACAATTTGGCTGATAAAGTCCGGTACTATAATGAGGCAAAAAAAATGGTGCGAGATCATCTCTACTATTTAAGATACAGAAGAGATATCCAAAAAAAAGCCGGCAAGATGCGGATTAAAACCCTTAAGATCAAACCCAAATATGTCTCGGGCGCTCCCCCTGTTAAAGTCGGAGCAGCAAAATCTTTCTCTCCCAAGCAAATGAAAGCAGAAATTTCTAAGTACGAAAATGAACTGGATAAACTGAAAGAATCTTCCGAAGATATGTCTCTAAAACTACAGGATCAAATGGAGAAGGGATCCAGAATGATACGGCTCTTATCCAGCATCTCAAAAAGCATGCACGACATCTCTTACTCTATCATCAGAAATATGAAGGAGTAGATCTGCTCATCCATATTCCCTTTTTCTTATGCTTCTCTGATTGACTGTATAGTTTTTTTTACTATATGATAAACATCAAAGCAGGTCAGAAGGAGGATATTGGACAAAATTGAGGATAAATCAGGACAAGCGGAAAAGCGAATTTTATATTAAATCTAAAACAGTATGGGTTTGGGCTTTTTCAGCCTGTTTATTGTTCAGTGCATGTCAACAGAAGCAAGGAGAAATGGTGGAAAGTAAAAGTGAGATTTTATCCATTCAGGCTAATCTGGTGTTTTTTTATTACTCAGACCTGGAGGACGCGGAAAGGTTTTACGGAGACATTCTGGGATTGGAGAAGGTTCTGGACTACGGATTTGCCAAAATCTACCGGATATCCCAGTCAACCTTCATAGGCTTAGTAGACGAAACCAAAGGCATGCACGATCCCTCCGAGCCAAAAACTGTCACACTCTCATTTGTCACCCAGGAGATAGACCAGTGGCACCAGTATCTCAAAAGTCAGGGAATCGAGATACGCAATCCTTTGAAAGATGCCTCGCGTCATCCCACCCGTGGATTTGTGGCTTATGACCCTGCAGGATATTTCCTGGAATTCGAACGTTTTCTTGAACATCCCCAGAACACTTTACTGCTCGAACAGCTAGGAGAGACTCAACCCGTCTATCCCGATCCTAAACAGAAAACCTCCCGCCCAGATAATCTCGGCATCATAGCCAATATTGTATGGCTTTACTACAAGGATATCCCTGAAGCCCAGGCTTTCTATGAAGATAATTTTGGCTCAAAACTTCTAGTCGATCAGGGCTTTGCCAAAGTCTATTCCTCTTCACCTTCAGGTTTTATAGGACTTGTGGATGAATCGCAAGGGCTGCATCGGTTTACTCCAAAAAAAGCTGTCAATGTGGCTTTTCTGACAGATCGGATCGATGAATGGTATACGAGATTACAGGTAAAGGGAGTAAAAATAAAGAACACCCTGGAAGAGCTGGAAAGCATCCCGGTCAAAGCGTTTGTGACGCTCGATCCTGCCGGTTACTTCATCGAATTCGATCAATTCCTGGAAAGTCCTAAAAATCAAAGAATTCGAGAACTCCTCCGTTGACAACTCCCCATCGCTAAAGCGCGGGGATTCTCCAACTTATACCCCGAGGGGCTTTCGTGTTTGGAGTTCCTGCTTCCCGGTGGCGACCAACGTCTCCACTCCACAGGCTGATACCGAATGTCCTTCGGCCAACACAATGTATAGCAGCTTGCGATACAAAAAGCAAGAAAAATTTGCGCCTTATATCCCCATTGCTAAAGCAAGGGGCTTTACGGCTTTGTCTGGTAA
>JAGLWV010000080.1 GCA_023133225.1 Candidatus Aminicenantota bacterium
TGTCCCCCTATTTATTTTTTTCACATTCTATCAGTTCTTATTCTTCAGACCTGGCGTAAGCCTTATAAGTGAAATTCTTATACTGCTTAATGACATCAGTAATGAGGTTTTCTTTGGATATCTTCAATATTTCTGAAGGAAAAACATCTTTCATGAACGGCAGGTCCTTTTCCTCGGTGATACTTTTTTTGGTCTTTCTCCACCTGATCTTCAGGTTCAGCTTAAGCTGGATCGAGTTTTTTGGAAGAGAAATGATGTAATGGAAATTGTCCACGCCCGACTTGGGAAAATTCACTGTGAAGGAGATCGATCTCTTCTTTTTTGTTTTGAATCTAGCTTTTGTCCCGTATTGTTTCAACTCGACAGACAAGTTCTCAAAGGCAGGCTCGGCAATAAACTCACAAAACTGATTAAAGTTTTCGGGAGTCTCTGCTTTGCATTCCTCGATAAGCCTGAGTTCCTCTAAGAGGCTTGTCAAGTTATCTTGCCAATCAGCCATCGTACACCTCTAGAAAGGAAGAGGTCAGTATCCTACCATATTTATCTTTAACATGGAAAGGGTTCAGATCTTCATTTTTCATCTTTTACCAACTCCGCAAGTGGTCCTGTCATTTACGCCGATCCAGTAAACATTGGGTCTTATCTCTATGGGAGGCATTTAATCTGTCTCCTTCTTTTTAATAAATATCATTTTATTGGGAAAAGCCATATTATGCAATACCATTTTCAGAAAAGGCTCAAGCCAAGTGGGAAGATGTTTACATTCTCCAATAATCCTTTTACAATCTCTAGCGTTTATGGTAATAAATACTGAAATAAAAATGAGGTTTTTCTGTTATGCAATATAACCTGGATTATTCACGAGTCGAGGTTGCTACAGATGCGAGGTGTCGGCAGTTTTTATGAATAATTCAAGTTAAAGGAGAATGAAGTGGATAGCCAGGACATGAGCTTACGTGGGAGTTGGGGCTCTAAAGCCGCTTTCATTTTTGCAGCCTCTGGCTCGGCTATAGGCCTGGGCAACATCTGGCGCTTCCCGATGATGGTCAGTCAAAATGGAGGAGCGGTTTTTGTCCTGGTCTACGTTATAGCTGTTATCCTTATCGGATTTCCAGTCATGCTGGCAGAACTCACCATCGGGCGTCATGCACAGAAAAATCCTGTAGGTGCCTTCGAGCACATCAAACCCCGTACTCCCTGGAAACTCACCGGTTTTCTGGGAATTATAACAGGTGTATTTATTCTCTCTTTCTATTCTGTTGTGGCTGGATGGACAGTGGGCTACCTTTATAAAACTGCTTCAGGAGCTTTCAATAATAAAGATATCACCGCCCAATTAACGGATAAGATATTCACAGAATTCAGCGCTAATCCCTTCCTGGTCATTGTTCTGGCTCTTATAATAATAGGGCTCACAACTTATATCATCTCAAAAGGAGTCAAAAAAGGAATAGAAAGATGGACGAAGGTTTTAATGCCCATTCTCTTCATCCTGATAATCGTCCTGGCTGTAAGAGCATTAACCCTCCCCGGTGCCGAGAAGGGCATCGCCTTTTATCTGAGGCCCGACTTTTCTAAACTCAGCGGCACAGTTGTTCTTTTCGCATTAGGGCAGGCTTTTTTTTCTCTCAGCCTGGGAATGGGGACGATGATCACCTACGGCAGCTATATCTCTAAATCTGACAACCTCGTTTCTTCGGCAGGATGGGTTTCCTTCTCGGATACCTTAATCGCCCTTCTGGCAGGCCTCATCATTTTCCCAACTCTTGCATTTGCCCACCAGCCGTTCAATGTAGGATCAGAGGGCCTTGTTTTCAAGGTCTTTCCTCTTATCTTCTCCCAGATACCGGGAGGTTATTTCTTTGGAACCTTCTTCTTTGCTCTTCTATCCGTGGCCGCCATAACCTCGACCATCTCTCTCCTCGAAGTCCCTGTGTCCTATTTCGTTGACGAGAAGAACTGGTCGAGAAAGAAAGCGGCTTTGATTATAGGCCTTTTCTCCCTTGGACTTGCCATTCCATCTGCCCTTTCCACAGGAGGAATGGAATTTTTTACCAAAATAAAATTCTTAGGTGCACTTAATTTTATTTTTGGCAATATCGCATTGGCTGTGGGTTCGCTTTTCATCTGTCTCTTTGTAGGCTATGCTTGGAAAGTGAAAAAAGCAGCACAGGAAGTATATTCTGGAAATCCTCTTTTCAAGATAAGACCTCTCTGGTCCTTTTCTATAAAATATCTCGCTCCTGTAGCCATAATTTTTATTCTTATCTTCATAAAAAAAATTGTTTCTGGATAAAGGAAGCCAATGAAGAAAAAAACTTTAGCCATCCTCTTCGTTTTGACTTGTCTCATAAGTTTTTCAACCCTTAGAGCAGCCGATATCAAAGGCAAAGTCCACCTTTCCAAAGATGGAAAGCCCTACTCACATGGTTCTATTCTCCTCGAGCCCCTGGGAATGGAAAAACGAATAAAAGCCGAAATCGACAAAGAAGGTAACTTCCTTTACCAGAATATTGAGCCGGGTAAATATTCCATATGGGTGGACCTTTACAGTGCCATTCCTTCAGGAGGAGAGCAAAGAGAAATCGAAATCAAGGAAAAAGATGAAACTCTTGAGGCCACATTCTCCATTTCTCCTTCTCTTTTAGATAAAGCTCTTGTCTTCACAAAGGAAACAAGCGATTTTATATGGTTTCCTGTGATGGTTGCCTTCCTCTTTTTGATAGGAATCGTGCTCACAGTTCTCACCCGTGTGATTCAGGTCAGGCGATTCATCCTTTCCATTAAAATGGTGCTCAGAGGAGCGATGAAGAAGGATAAGTCAGAAAAAGAAGAAGGGGATATTTCTCCTTATGCAGCTTTAATGACCGCTCTTGCTGCGACTGTAGGCAATGGAAACCTCGCCGGTGTAGCCACAGCCATAGCCACTGGAGGACCGGGGGCGCCTGTCTGGATGTGGATAGCCGGCTTCTTCGGTATGGCGACCAAGTACGCCGAAGGCTTCTTAGGTGTCAGGTTCAGGATAAAAAATAAACGGGGGGAAATGTCCGGCGGACCCATGTATTATGCCCGTTACGGGATTAAAAATCAGAGCCTGGCAAAATTCATGGGAATGTTTTTTGCCATCTGCGGTGCTTTTACCTGCCTTTTCGGCACAGGGAACATGGCCCAATCCAATTCCATGGCTTTAGTTTTCAACAAACAGTTCGGAGTCCCTTTCTGGCTGACAGGTTTTGTCATGTTCATCATGGTCGGAGCAGTCGTTCTGGGTGGAATCAAGAGAATCGGAGCAGTGTCCGAACGGTTGGTCCCAACCATGATCATCCTCTATTTCGCAGGAGCCCTAGTCATCATCCT
>JAGLWV010000081.1 GCA_023133225.1 Candidatus Aminicenantota bacterium
AAGGGGACAGGCTACTTTTTTTTGAAAAAAGTTGCCTGTCCCCTTTTTTAAAGATATCAATTATATTAAAATAAAGAGAGGAGCAATCAAATGAAAAAAACAGTATTAGCTATAATCCCAATCCTCACTGTCTTCGGTTTTGCCCTTATCCAAGAGGGATGTACGAAAGCTCCCTCTCCCGAGGAAATTAAGGATTCTATAGAAATAGTGGATGTGGAGACAAAATGGGTAAAAAAAGAATATTTTCCCTGGCCCCCAAAGTTGATCCTTGCTCCGGCTATATCCTTCCGGGTAAAAAACCTTTCCGAAAAGCCACTGCGATACGTAAATATTTTCGCCAACTTTAGATTAAGGAATGAATCCGAAAACCTGGGAGACAGGTTCTTTCCTGTTTTTCAAAAGAAGCCCTTAATGCCAGAAGAATTGAGCGACATTTTTCTCATGATCTGCAATTTTGGATTTGAAGGGAAAAACGTCGCCGATTTCAAAAACAACCCGGCCTGGAAGATCGCCGACGTCAAGCTCTTTATCCGAACAAAAGGATCCCAGCCTGTTCTCCTTGGAGAATGGGAAGTTTCCCGGAAAATTGACTTTAAAGAGCCTGAACCTTATCCCCCCAAAAAAAAAGAAAAGAAGTCTCTTTCTTCCAAAAAATCCCTCTCTTAAAAAGGGATAGCTAACTATTTATTTTAAATAAAAGAGAGGAAGATCATGAGTGCTATAATTCCTTCCAAAGCATTTCTGACCAAAGGAAAAGGACAGCATAAGGAAAAACTGGCCAGCTTTGAGCTGGCTCTAAGATTAGGAGGCATAGCTCCTTTTAACCTCGTTAAAGTCTCAAGTATTTTCCCCCCTCGATGTAAACTGATCTCCAAAGAAGAAGGTCTAAAGCTGCTTAAACCAGGCCAAGTCGTCTTCCTGGTGATAAGCGAATGTGCAACGGATGAAGCCCACCGCCAGATATCATCATCCATTGGGCTCGCCATTCCAAATGATCCAAACCATTATGGATATCTCTCCGAACATCATTGCTTTGGCCAGAGTGAGAAGGAAGCAGGCCAGTACGCTGAGGACTTAGCTGCTTATATGCTGGCAACCACCCTCGGAGTAGATTTTGATACAAGTCAGATCTGGGACGAGGAAAAGAATTTCTACAAGATTTCTGACAATATAGTTGTCAGAACCAGAAATATCACGCAGGCAGCAAAAGGAAAAAAGGGAGCCTGGACAACCGCCTTCGCTGCTGCCGTCTTTATTCCTTAAGAAAAAAGGGGCCTGATCTTTAATAGTCCAGAGGATTGGGTTTAAGGATTTTTATGTAACTTTTTTCCCTGAGGTCTCTTAAAAATTCTTCCGTTTTTTTCTGCCTCTTTTCAGTAAAAAGCTTTTGCTGGAGTTCCTCCCGGGATTCTTCAAAAGTTTTTAAACGGCTCTCCTTTTTTTCATCTACTTTCAATAAATACCAGCCATTTATCACCTTAAGCCAGGGAGCCACTTCTCCTTCCTTCAATTCCTCCACAGCCTGTTCCAGGCTTTTCGCTAATTGACCTTTCTTATAGCGTCCCATATCTCCCTGTTTTTCTTTCGTTGCATCTTCAGTATATTCTCCGGCTAAGGCAGCAAACTCCTCTTCAGAAGCAAGTTTCTCGCTGATCTCTCGCTTTTTGGCCTCAACTTCTTCCTCGCTTCTTAGCTCAGCAGAAATGTAAATGCCTCTCAATTTATACTCCGCGAGCTCTGTGAATTCTTCCGGATGAAGCTTGTGATAATTTACGATTTCCGCATCATCGATGACAATGCTTCCCATGACTTGCTGATAGATAATTCCTTCTCTCAGAATTCTCTCCCTTACCTGTTTTTTAAATCCTTCAAAAGTCATGCCCTCCTGTTGAAGAGCCCGGATAAGGTCTTGATCCGATTCCATGTTATTCTCTTTCTTTATATTTTCTAGCTGCGCTTTCAGTTCTTCTTCCACTTGAAGATCCATTTTCCCGGCTTCCTGCAGAAGGAGAATATTTGTTATGATGTTGTCTATGAGAATTACTTTCATCTGGGCATAGGCCTTTTCAAAAGCTTCGCCTTGATACTGTTCGCTGAGCATCCTGTAAACATAATCATGCTCTGCCTTATATTGAGAGAGGGTGATGATGTCATCATTTACAATGGCCACAATTTCTTCAACGACTTCCTGCCCGCAAAGAAATAGTATTCCCGATAATATCAAAAGAAGAAAAAGAATGGCTTGTCTTTGTTTCATATATCATTCCTTTGATAAGGAAAAGTCAGATTCTCAAGATAGAAACTCCATTCCATATTTTTTTCCAGTTCCTCTATGTGCATGGAGAGTAGCTGCTTGATTTTTTGGTCCAAGATCATCACTTTTATCTTCGAGGAAGCGTCACTCTCCGAAATGAGCTCCGATTCGTATCTTTTATCCAATCTAAAGATATGAAAGCCATATGCAGACGACAATACAGAGCTTATCTCTCCTTCATCGAGAGAAAATATCACTTTCTCCATTTCAAAGGGAAGCTGGCCCATCTCGAATACACCCATCTCTCCTCCCTTATCCGCTTCCAGCCCGGTAGATTCTTCCCTGACAATCTTTCTGAAACTTTCTTCCGTAGAAGTCTTCACTCTTTCCAGGATTTCTATGGCTTTATCTTCAGTCTTCAATAATATCTGGCTGACTCTAACCCTCTCGGGCTGGAAAAAACCCCGCTTATGAAGCTTATAGTACTCTTTTATTTCGCCCTCTTTGACCTCAATGTTCTTTACAAATTCGTAGGTATATTTTTCTACCAACAACTTATCAAACAAAACATCCGTGTTCATTTCCTCTTCTTGGGCTTTGTTCCCCTCAAATCTCAATTCGTCTGATAACTTTGCCAAATATTCTTCTTTCTCCTCCCAGGTCAAATTTATATTCTTATTTTTTGCTGCCTGCAAAAGAATCTTTTCCTCCATGAAGTTATCGAAAAAGCGACTTAAAGAGATAACTGTTAAATCTGACAAGTCATCTCCGAAAATTACGGAAATATACTTTTCGAAATCTGAATTAAAATAGAAAGAGTCTTCAACACTCATAATAATCTTATCCCTTTTCTCTGCATCACCAAGGTCAAAGCCTTCAGACCCTTTTTTTGTATCTTTCCCTCCGCAATGTGTGAAAAGAAAAAGAAAAAATCCTGTTAGGAAGAGGAAAAATATTCTTTCTCTTAAACCGATTTTTCTCATGTTTTCAGGAAGAATCCACGTTCATTATATTATATGATGATAACTCCTTCAAGAAAGATATCGTTGCTATCATAATTTCCGTCTCATTTTCAGCCTGAAGGGAAAGGGTCATAACTCCCTGAGGAGTGATGGAGCCCGAATATCTCTCCATAAGCTTGGTCATTCGGGTCAGATTGGCGGACGAAGAAGGGTAAAATTTAAATATTATTTTCTTTCCTACACGGGCAATAGAGTTGATCTTTATCTTATGCGCCAGGTATTTGACTATGCCGTAACGAAGGAGATTTTCAGAACTCGAAGGAAGAAGACCGTACCTGTCTTCGATTTCCTCTTTTATCTTTTCAATCTCATTCATAGTTTCCACAGAAGAGATTCGTTTATACAGGTTAAGCCTCAGGTTTATCTGGGGAAGGTAATCCTTTGGAATACGGATGTCGACTTTTAAATTTATCTCACTCTTGGCTTCTTCTCTCGACTCTCCTCTGAGTTCCTTCACAGTCTGCTCCAAAAGATGCATGTAATAATCAAAGCCGACTGCTTCCATATATCCATGTTGTTTTGAGCCTAAATAATTCCCGGCTCCCCTGATCTCCAAGTCTTTTGCCGCCAGACGAAAGCCAGATCCCAATTCAGAAAATTCCTGGAGGGCCTTCAAGCGCTCTTTGGCTAAACGGCTAAGGTCGGCGAAGGGAGGAACAAGAAAATGGGCAACCGCCTGGCGCGAAGAACGGCCTACCCTCCCCCGGAGTTGATAAAGTTGAGCCAGCCCAAAAAGATCTGCGCGTTCAACAATGAGTGTATTCACAAGAGGAATATCTATTCCATTCTCGATAATCGTTGTTGAAACCAGAACATTATATTTCAGGTTGATAAAATCAATCATCCTTCTTTCCAAGGCAGCGCTTGACATCTTCCCATGGATAACAACCACTTTCGCCTGCGGTACTAACTTTTCAATCATTCGGGTAACCTTATCAATGTCTTCGATCCTGTTGTGGATATAATACACCTGGCCTCTCCGAGCGAGTTCCATTCTCACAGCCGAAGCGATAAGCTTCAAACGGAAAGGAGTCACAACTGTGTGGATAGCCAATCTGTCTCTCGGTGCGGTCTCAATCAGGCTTATATCTCTGAGGCCTGTTAGAGATAAATTCAATGTCCTCGGAATGGGAGTCGCGCTCAGGGTGAGGACATCGACATCGGTCTTCATCTTTTTTATTTTTTCCTTGTGATTGACTCCAAACCTCTGTTCTTCATCGACGATCAAAAGGCCTAAATCACGAAACTCAACATCCTTGGAGAGAAGACGGTGGGTCCCGATGAGAATATCAACCAGCCCTTTCTTGAGATCTTCAATTATCTTTGCCTGCTGGCTTTTTGTCCGAAGCCTGGTAAGACTTTCTACCCTGATCGGAAAGAGGACCATCCTGTTTCGGAAAGTCTGTAGGTGCTGGCTGGCAAGTACAGTAGTGGGACAGAGAACAGCCACCTGTTTTCCGTCCATAACCACCTTGAAGGAGGCTCGAATAGCCACCTCGGTCTTTCCATAGCCCACATCTCCACAGAGCAGACGGTCCATAGGGGATTCCACTTCCATATCTTTCATTACCTCTTTTATTGCTCTCAGCTGATCTTCTGTTTCTTCATATTCGAAAGTTCTCTCAAACTCAGATTGCCAGGCACCCGCAGGGCTGAAGGCAAATCCTCCCACGGCCTTCCTTTGAGCATAAAGATGCAGCAGCTCTCTGGCCATTTCCTCAATGGCCTTCTTTACCCTGGCTTTTGTTCTCTCCCACAACGGACTTCCAAGTTTATTGAGGGCGGGGGCACTTGAGCCGACTTTTGAATATTTTTCAACCAGATTGAGGTCTTCAACCGGAACAAAAAGCTTATCTTCATCTTTATACATGATCTCGATGAATTCTCGATTCATAGTGTCAATGTCTATCTTTACCAGCCCTTTGAAAATTCCTATCCCACAATCTGCATGGATGACATAATCATCTGCTCTAAGATCCTGGAATTGAGAAAGAAAGGATTTCACCCGTGGACGGGAAACGATGACTTTTTCTTCTGTAAAAATATCCTTTTCCGAGAAAAAACTGATTTTTTCATGCGGATAATTGAATCCATAGCGAAGGTCTCCGACAAGAAGTACAATCTCTCCCTTTCTAGGAGAGACAAAAGCATCTGGAGCAGCAAGATATAAAATTTGATGTTCTGAGAGGAGGCTGGCTAATTTCTCTCTGATTCCCTGGCTTGAAAAAAAGATAAAGCATCTCTCACATTCTTTCTGAAGTCTTTTTAAATAGTGAAGAAAGAAGGGAATTTTGTTTTTGAATTTTGGGACAGATTGAGAGGAAAAAGAAAATGTTTTTTTTCCTTCTCTTGGAGCAAATTCCCGCCAACGTATAGCCTTTTTTTTAATCTGTTCCCAGAGTTCGGGCGGACACATTTCATCTGGGGAAAGAGTGAATTTACTTTCCTCTTTGAGTTTCTCAAACTGTTCGCTCAAATCCTTTGTGGCTTCTTCCCATTCTCTTTCAACCTCGTCAAAATCATCAATAATGAAGAGTGAATCTTTAAGATAATGAGTGAAGGGCACAAAATGCTTTTTATGAAGAAGAGAAAGATAGACAAAGGAAGGGAAAAAATCTCCCTGCTTGATCCGGGCAATTTTCTCCTCTGCGTCTCTCGAAAAGCGCCCTCCTCCTCTGCTTATCGCTAATCTTTCCCATTCCTCAAGAAATTTCGCAGAGCCTGGAAATTCTCTGAGAGAAGGAAGGAGAAGACCATCAATTTTTTTTATTGTACGCTGGGAAGAGGGGTCAAATTCTCGAATGGAGGCAAGTTTATCCCCGCTGAACTCAATCCGAAAAGGAGAAGCCTGCCATGAAGAAAAGAAATCAACAACGCCTCCGCGCCAGGCGTATTCTCCCGGAGAATTGACTAAATCTTCCTGAATATACCCGAACTCACCGAGTGTTTTCAAGATCTCGTCACGTCCGGCATCCATTCCATTTTCCAACTCTAAAAAGAATCGATTCAGATTCCGAGGGTTTGGAAAAGGCTTGATCAGGCCAAACAGCTGAGTCAGGATAAGGGAGGAGGGATGACGGATCAAGTTAAAGAAAAATTTCATCCTGGAGGAGATTGAATCAAGTGAAGGGAAAATTTCCTGGTAAGGATTTTCTGAAAGAAAAGGAAGTGAATCAATTTCTATATCAGAGGAAAACTGTGATAAATAAAACCGGATCTGTTCTTCCATCCGGGGAAGAGACGAAGAAGCAGGCTGGATAAAGACAATTCTTTTCTTTGATTCCAGAGCCAGGAGGGAAAGAAAATAAGGCTTGAACGGCTCCGCTAATCCTGCCACCTCCAGATTTTTCTCACCTCGTTTTACGGCCTGGAGAAACTTCTTGAATTCCTCTGTTTCTTTCAGAAAACCTAAACTCATACAGCTATTATACTCAACGCCATAAGCAAGACAACTGCGTTTCTTCGTGAAAGAAAAAAGAAGCAAAAAGGTTTTGTGTTGTAGTAAAATAACCAATGAGCAAAAAGAAAAGCAATGAACCGTTCGAAAAAAAATGAAGAGAGCGGAAGATTCGAGCTACGATTCCATTCGGGCTACAAAGGAAAGGAAACTCCCCGGTCTGTCATCATCGGCAGCCGGGAATTCAATATAGATGAGATACTTTGGCGAAAAAGAGTTCTTGACCGGAAATCCGGGAAAAGACATGAAGTGTTTAAGTGCAAGATGGAAGGGGAGACGGTAACGATCAAGGTCTTCGAATCAGGAAAATGGGAAATATCCTTTTCTGATAAAAAGTAACTCCATTACCCTGGATTATTCATGTTGCCAAGCATACAAAAGAAAATTATAATTCATGCCGAATAAAAATTCTTAAAAAAGAATGGAGATTCAAAAATGATCACCCTGAAAAAGTCTTTTCTATCCTTTTTGCTCATCTTTTTGATATTCAGTGGTTCGCTTTTATCCCAATCTCCGGAGAGATTTTTCGACACAGCAGAGATAACCTCAAAAGA
>JAGLWV010000082.1 GCA_023133225.1 Candidatus Aminicenantota bacterium
AGATCCGTGACACGATGATATTTACCCTGGATCTAGCACATTCTTCTATTAAGAGCGAAATCGATACAGTCGTTAAATGTTTCCATCTGCTGTACCAGGAATTAATAACGCTTTTTCTATCCAGCAAAGTAGACTTTAACCAAAATGTAATAAGCGACATAGAAAAATTGATACATGTCACACTCGAAAAACTCGATCACAGATTGATTTACTACAAATATTATCTATCATCAGATGACTATCGTTATAAAAAATATCAAGATTTCAATAAGCTCGAATATTTGTTATTAACGAAATTTCAATACATCAAGCATGGTTTTTCCTTAAACCGGTCTATTTACACCGGGATAGAATTCTATCAGGAACTGCTCGATGGACTTGAAAACATACAGAACAATCGAGACAAAAGTGTTTATATAAAGGATTATTTTGAGAGAAGAGTAGAGGGAAGGTTCGATATGGTTCCAATTTCTTTTAAGCTCAATGTAGCAAGAACATTCGGTAAACTTGTTTTAATTCTTTCAGCCATAAAAAAACATGGCATAAACTCGCAAGAATTTTCAGATCTAAAAGGAAAGGAATTTTTTATTAATGAGCTTACAGGCAAGGGATTTGAAATTGTCGAGGAAGGAACCGGAAACGCTATAATTCTTGCGAAAGACTCCAGACTCGATCTAAATGCAATTGATTATCAAAAACAGCATAAGGAAATTCTTGTACTCTTTAAAAGTTTCCGCCTTGAAAATCTTGATTCAGAGCAGAATATCCGTTCACTCTTTTATTCAAAAGAACTGGACTAAAATTCACGCTGTCGAACCTAACAGTCTGACAAACTTCAAATCTGTTATCTTTTTGAATAGTTTTACATCAGCGGTGATAAAATCGCAGTTAAGTCTCTCAGCTAAAACCACATAGCTTGCATCATAAGCGCTGATTGTATATTTATGTGAAACTCCAATGGAAGAGAGAAATTCTTCTATGCCTAAAGTGAATGTTTCAATTTCAAGATTAAATATCTCAGCTAAAGCCGAGGAAGCAATCTTTGCAGATATAAGGACTTTAGTGGCTAGAACATTAGCCAATTCATAATATAAAAGCTCAGGGGCAGCAATTTTTTCTTCTCCTGTAATGTGATTCTCCCTCAGTTGGAGCGCAAGGGAAGTGTCCTTCTCTTTAAAAATCAATTTCAAGATTATAGAGGCATCTAAGACAATCATCTCTCTTCTCTCATTTGACGAATGATTTCCACTGAATTTAAGCCTTTTAATTGATTCATATTTTTTTCTCGCCATTGGTCGATCTTGGATGCAGCTAAGCGAAGTCTTCTCTCTCGCTCCTTTTCCTCTTTAATATCTTTGTAATCTTCAAAAGGAATCATCACAACCAGAGGCTTATTTGCTCGAGAAATAACTATAGGTTTTTTTTTATTATGCACCTCATCTAATGTGCTTCCAAGTTTTTTACGGAGAGTTAATGCATTTATAGTTTTCACCATTGCCTCCTAACGATATGACTATAATATAAGATATAATATATTATATGTCAACTCTAAGGGCTGGATTTAAATTACGAGATTGCCACGCTCCCTTTGGTCGTTCGCAATGACATTTCTCTATGGGATTGCTTCGCTTTAGTTGTAATGACAATTCATATTATTGCCACGCCCCCTCTGGACGCCAGCAATGACATCGATCACGTCACTTTGGAACAAACTCAATATTCTATTAAATACATATTGACATTATACAATAAATGTAATAAAGTGGTACCACCTTTGAACATTATTTGAGATTCAGTAGCATATATTAAAAAATAAATCAATTAACCTGAATTATTCAGGTTAAGGGAGTACTTATGTTTTCGAGAAAAATTATTCATTATTTGATCAAATGGAAAAATAAAAAAGGAAGGAAACCCTTAGTGCTAAGGGGAGCCCGGCAAGTTGGAAAAACTACAGCAGTTTCAATGTTCGGGAAGAAACATTTTAAAAATTTAATATATCTGAATTTAGAGAATATCGAACACTTAAGATTATTCAGAGAATCTATCTCGCTGGATGATTTTGAGAAAATTATTCAAATTAAATTTCACCAGAAAATTGTACCCGGTGAAACATTAGTTTTCATTGATGAAATTCAGAATTCTCCGTCTTTAATGAAGCTGTTAAGATTCTTTTATGAGGAGAAACCGGATATCCACGTCATCGCTGCGGGCTCACTATTTCAGGCTAAGATCGAAAGAGAGGGATTTTCTCTTCCCGTAGGAAGAGTAGAGTATGCTTATGTCTATCCCCTTGATTTTTATGAATATTTGGAGGCACGAGAAGAAGATGAACTCTTGGATTACTTGAAAACCATTTCTTTTGAAGACAAAATTCCTGAAGCCATTCACCAGGAAGCTTTAACACACTTCTATGAATACACTATGATTGGAGGGATGCCCGAAGTTGTAAAATCATATATCGAAGATAGGGACACCGACAAGCTTAAGTCCATTTATTCTTCGCTTTTCACAGGCTATTCAGAAGACGTGTATAAATACTCATCCCTGGCTAATACGAAATATCTAAGCTATGTGATTGAGCAGGCTCCTTTATTTGCGGGAACGACATTCACTTATGAAAAATTTAGCGGCTCGAATTTCAGAAGTAGAGAGATGAGTGCAGCTTTTGATACTCTGGAGAAAGTGATGTTGGTCTATCAGGTTCAAGCAACGAAATCAAAAGAAATACCTTTAATCGGGCAGAGAAAAAGACCGAAGAAGCTACTTTATCTTGATGTTGGGCTTGTCAATCATCGAATGGGTGTTCAGGAAGAATTCATGAATCTAAAAGACCTGAATGAGTTTTATCGGGGGAGGATCGCAGAGCAAGTTGTAGGCCAGAATATGCTCGCACAGTTTACACATAATATTCCCGCCATTTTGTATTGGGCCAAGGGAAAACGAGAAGGTGCTGCAGAGGTTGATTTCTGTCTGAAAGTCAAAGAGGCAATTTTAGGAGTTGAAGTCAAATCCGGCGTGACAGGAAGATTAAAATCTCTTTATAGTTTTGCTGATGCAGTAAAAAATCACCAGCTGATGCGAATATACAATGGTCATTTAAATACAGAAAAAGTCAAAATAGCCGGAAAATTTTATAAATTAACCTCTATCCCTTTTTATCTGACTTCTAGAATTTTTTAGTCTATACTTCAAAATAGTCAAAACTTTTTTAAAGTTGAGTTCAATTTAGTCGTTATTTTTTGAGGCACGAAAAAAAGGAATGAAGATTGCTATTAAAAAAAAAGGAATAGAGGCGGGTAGTGGTAATCCATAGCTACCGTCATTCCCGCGAAAGCGGGAATCCAGTAGAATAATAAATCTTTTTGTCAATCCATCTTGAGTCTTGAATAACAAACCCATTGAATATATGATTAAAAGGCCAGAAAACACATGAATAATGGGGAAAGCATGGAGATCAAAGAAAGAAAAGAATTGGAAGTCACCGTTGATAAACGTCATATCATTTCCATCGGTGAACGGCTCTACACAGAGAGCGTTGAGCTCCTCCGTGAAATGGTCAATAATGCCTATGACGCGGACGCCACAAAAGTCCATGTGGAAATCTCTCCAGAGAGAATTGTCATCAGGGATAATGGTTCAGGTATGGATATGGAAGGGCTCAAACAGTATTTCATCATTGGCTCTGATGAAAAAGTCATTCATTCACGCTCCCCTCAATTTGGCAGAGTAAGAATCGGTCAATTCGGCATTGGAAAATTTGCCTCGTTGGCCGCTGCTTCCCGTTTTGAAATCATAACCCAGCATAAAGATTTTGCAGCAAGGGTGATCTTTGACAAAAATGACTGGAAGAAGGCAAAGGACAAGTGGCACCTCCCTTGCGAAATTCTCGTTCCCGATCCTGAAAGAGGAGACGGAACGACTGTCATCCTCTCCGAACTTTCAAGATCTTTTGAGCTGGAGGACGTGGAAAAAAAGTTGATGGAGGGTGTTCCCTTAAGAGCTCCCGACTTTTCTGTCTATCTGAACAGACGGCGACTTTATCCCCGGAGTTTCATCGGGCAGAGAATTCCCATTTTGGAAGGCTCAAAATACGGAACAGTATCAGGAGAAATCATCATTACTCCAAAATCCAAAGCCTCTCCGAAAGACCTGGGCATTGACATCAAGGTCAAGGGAGTGACAGTAAAAAAAGACCTTTTCGGGATGGAGACGTGGGGAAAAGTTATAACCAGGCTAAAAGGAGAAATCAGTGCTGATTTTCTTCCTATAACCTCAGACCGTTCAAATTTTGTTACCGATTCGGAAGAATATCAGGAATTTCTCAAGGTTATGGAAAAGATAGTCTATATCATAAAGAAGACATTAGGAAAGGAAGCAGACCGCAGAGATGAGAGAAAGGCAGGTCGTGCCGTTAAAGAAGCTCTTCAGAGAATCCACAAAGCCCTGGCTCAGAATCCCGATCTTTCTCCCTTTGGTCCTATTCCTTACGGAGAAGAAGAGGGAATCGGGGGTGGAGGAGCTGTCACTGGAGAAGGGAAGAAGAAAAAGGAAAAAGAATCTGATATCAAGCCAGAGTCGGCAGCACTAAAGCCAAAAGCACCGAGGAAGAAAAAGAGGCGTCATCCTCTAGTAAAAAGAATCACTCCAAACGCTATTGTGCGCAGGATGCAAATGGGAGAGAGCAGTGTCTCTGTTTGCCTTGATTTTTTCGGTGAGTCAGGACCTGAGTGTTTTTTAGAGGGAAATATCGTCTATATTAACCGCGACCATACTCTGTATAGAAGAGAATCCCAAAGAGCTGTAACTTACACCATGTATATTGCCCGGCTTATAACTCAGGAGATTTCTATGATGAAAGAGACTAAAAGTCCCCGGGTGGCATTCAATCGCCAGAGCAAGCTCCTCAAAGACGCATTTGCCGGGGAATAAGATTTTCTGTTGGATAATTTGACGTCTCTATTATACGATTTTCAATAATATCGTATAGTAATGACGTGAAAAGTACGATTTCTAAGTGTTCAATGTCACAGCTACCAAAAATGCGGTTGGTAAATACACTATATGTAAATTATTAATTAACAAATAGGTTCACTATTTGTAAAATTCTAACAACTTTTCCCTTAGTTTCAAAAAATTATTCTGAACATGAGAATGTTATTTATGGATTCATGTTATAGATAATTTTGTACACTAATATTTGACAATTAATTACCAAACATCATATTATATAAGTGCATCTGTTTGGTAACTTGGAAAAAATGAAAATAATAAAAGGTGTATTAGAAGAAGAGTTACAGAATTCCATTCGAATGAAAAGGCAATATGAAAAAGCTTTAATCAGGCTTCCAAAAGGAAGCATAGTAGAAAAAGAGATAAAAGGACACAGATACTATTACTTAGCTATCAGAGAAAGCGATAAAGTGAAGTTTATTTATAAAGGAAAAATTTCAGAAGAAGAAAAAGAAAAATATAGAGAAGCTAAAAAGTTGCGGGCAAAATATAGAAAGCTTCTCTCTCAGGCTAACAAACAAATAGCTTTTTTGAATAAGGCATTAAATGATAAAGCAATACGATCTTTGTCTTGAAGTTTTAAGAGTAGATACAAAAATAGGCGTCTTTAGTGAAAATATTATTGTTGAAAATTAGGGTTAAAAAAATATTTTAAGAATTGAAAGGTATTTCTAAATGTTCATACCAAAATTTACTATTACAAACAAAATAAACAACTCCCTTCTTGAAATCGAAAGAGCAAGGGGATTTTTAGATGCAGCTAAGCTAAAGGAAGAATGGATAAAAGATCTGCAAAGTGAAGCACTTATTCTCGAAGCCCACCATTCTACACATATTGAGGGTACACAACTCACTTTATCTCAAGCTAAAAGAATTCTTACTGGCAAATCTGTAAAAGGAGTGAGGAAGGATGACCGGCAAGAACTACTTAATTACAAAATGGCATTGGATTTTGTGTCCGAATTCTTGGGTAAAAAATTAAAATTTAATGATAATCTGATCAAGAAAATACATGAGATATTAGTAAAAAATGTGAGAGGTGGGACTCTTGAGCCGGGAAGATTTAGAAAAGTTCAGAATTATGTAGTTAACTCCTTAACCAGAGAGGTTATATATGTGCCTCCTCCTGCTCCCAAAGTCCCTCAACTCATGAAGGAATTTGTTGAATGGCTAAATAAAGAAAATGAAATTTCACCTATTCTAATATCAGGAATCAGTCAATATCAGTTTGTTCATATACATCCCTTTTTAGATGGCAATGGAAGAACAGCAAGAGTTCTTTGTACCTTAATTCTCTACCAGTATGGTTATGATTTCAAAAAGCTTTTTTCTCTGTCTGAATATTACGATAAAGATCGCCCTGAATATTACGATGTTATTCAATCGGTCAGAGAGAGCGATATGAATATGACAGGATGGCTTGAATATTTTACAGAAGGATTGAAAAATCAACTGATAGAAGTAAAGATAAAAGGAGAAAAAGTTATTAAAAAAGAAGTTTTCATTGACAAGCTTAAGAAATTTAATTTAAACGATCGTCAACAAAATATTTTATTATATATGTTGGAAGAAAACAGAGCTTCTGTGGAGGATATCCGACAGAAGTTTAAGTTGGTTAAAAGAACTATTCAACGTGATTTCTTAAAATTAGTTGATTTAGATTTAATTAAAGAGATAGCAAAAAGCAAGACAGATCCTACAAGATATTACGAATTACTCTGACAATTTACTGTGACATTACTGTGACAATTACTATGACATTTACTGAGGCAAAATTAAAACTAATTGCTTTCTAAAAGAAATATTTTCTTTATATCCTTTCTTACAAGTACAATTAATTATAAATCAGTTTCCTTTAATCTTGAATATGGAGACATGATACTTAATGTTAATAATCTCACCTAAATCATTGATGAGTTCTTTTATTTCCTATGGAGTTAAAAATCAAGTTCTAAATGAGGATTTTGATTCTTTATAAATCATCTTCTTTACCGGTTAGAATGATTTTTGGATTTTTTAAGAAATCCAGCATGATGGACTCCACTCTGATAAATATCCCGGGAAGAGAATGACCATCCTGGCTTGTTTAAGCTTTTGACTTCAAGTTTTTCCTGTGCTATATATCCACAAAAGCATGTTTAAAGAATTAATCTCCTCCTCTGTTTACCTTAAAATTGTTTTTTCTCTTGTGGCGATACTTATTACCTATTTCTTTGCCTTCTTAATCATAAAAGTCATCAACAGAACCGTAAAAGACTTAAAGAGAAAGCACACCTTAAGAAAATTCACCGAGTATATCGCAACTTTTATCTGTATACTGACTATCATTTTAATATGGATAAAAAGAACCGCTTCGGTGACCACGATCATAAGTGTCATAGGAGCCGGGCTGATGCTGGCTCTTCATCAGCCCGTCACATCTATTGCCGGATGGCTTCTTATCTTGATAAAACGGCCCTATGAGACAGGTGATAGAATCGCAATAGGCGAAATCAGTGGAGACGTGATAGATATCAGGCTCTTTTACACATCCGTTCTTGAAATCGGGAATTGGGTTGATGCCGACCAGAGCACGGGCCGGATAATCCACTGCCCTAACGGCAAGGTTTTCACCCAGCCCATTTTTAACTACACAAGGGGTTTCGAATACATCTGGAATGAAATAAAGATTGTTGTCACCTTCGAGAGCGACTGGAAGAAGGCTAAAGATATTATCCTGGATATTGGATCAAAGGATTATATGGACCTCGGAGACAAAGTAAGAGACAGGATTGAAAGCATGTCAAAAAAATACATGATTCGCTACGAAAAACTAACTCCTATCGTCTGGACAAAGATCGTTGATTTTGGAGTGGAATTGACATTGAGGTACCTGACAGAGGCCCGGAAGAGAAGGTCCACTCAAGATGCGATCTGCCAGGATATACTCAATAGGTTCAACAAGGAAAGGGACATTAATTTTGCCTATCCCACCTACCGGATCTTCAGGGAAGGAGAAGGCTCTTCCGCTGACCCACCAAAGAAAAAGAAGTAAGATAGGTCTGGAATTGTTTTCGCTTTTATGGGTAAATAGATAGATTTTGCTAAAATAGTTCTTCTGGGGAAAGTTTAAAAAAATCTTTAAATTCTAGTCCACTTTTACCTACAAGAAATTTTCTATGTGTTTTAAATTTTTTGGAGAACTCTTGAATTCCAGGTAAGCTTAGTTTCCTTTTCCCGCTTTTGACTTCTATTGCGACGATTTGGCCGCTCCTTTCAGCAATAAAATCAACTTCTTTATTTCTCTCTCTCCAATAAAATATTTCTATCCCTGTATTTATAGACCCATTAATCAGATGTGCTCCTACAGCAGATTCTACAAGGCGACCCCAAAAGTCAAAATTCAATTTTGCTATTTTAAAATTCATTCCTGTCTGAGCAGTGATAAGTGAAGTATTAAGCACTTGAAACTTAGGACTAGAGGCTTTTTGTCTGATCTTCTGAACTGCATATTTTTGTAACCCAGAAAGCATTCCAGCCGAAGAAAGGAGTTCAAGATAATGAGCAAGTGTTGTAGTATTCCCTGCATCCTGCAGTTGTCCTAGCATTTTATTGAAAGATAGAATCTGTCCTGAATATTGGCAGCCAAGCTCAAAAAGCCTTTTTAGAAGCATTGGTTTATCAACACGAGTCATCATAAAAACATCTCTTGAAACGGTAGTCTCTATAAGTGAATCTTTAATATAATTTTTCCATCTCTCATTATCTTTAATCAATAATGCAGCACCAGGGTAACCGCCGAAATAAAAATATTGATTTAGGTTAAAATTGAATGCTTCGTTCATTTCAGAATACGACCAATGTGGAATTCGCATAAGCTCGAATCTTCCCGCTAGCGTTTCAGTAATCCCTTTCTGAATGAGAAGAGGGGAGGAGCCTAGTAATACTACTTTTAAGGGAATTTTGTTTAATGTATCCTCATCCCAGAGTTTTTTTATTGTTTCTGTCCAGTCACGAATTTTCTGGATTTCGTCAAGTACAAGCAAAAATCCTTTTTTTATACTCAAACTTTTGAGTTTCAACCTGGCCGTTTCCCATTGTTGTTCTATCCAAATAGAAGAGTTTGCATCTACCGCATCTGTAGTTGCATAGTGAGAAGGGAAATTGATCTCTTTTATCACTTGCTGTATCAGGGTAGTCTTTCCGGCCTGTCTAGGCCCTGCTAATACTTGAAGAAATTTTCTTGGCTCGTTTAGGCGATTAAAGAGGTTTTTGAAAAATTTTCTTTTATACATTTTACTCACAATAGAAATACATTTTACTCAATATAATGAGTAAATATACTCAATCATATGAGAAATGTCAAGTTAATTCTTTTTTTACTAGACACGCTCATCTTTTTTAAATATAAAAAGCAAAGAGAAAGCAAAAGGAGTCTGTACACAATCGATCGTAGTAATTGGTTAAGTTTTTTTAAATTGATGAGGCAATGGATGCAGACCTTTCATATATTAATTGGCCCAAAATTTTTTCAGCCCTATCTCATCTTTACAAAAAAATGTTTTATCAACCAGAAAAAATTGAAGATACATACCTCGCATCGTCTGAATTTAGAAATCCAAAAAGTAACGAATTATCCGTATATATTCAGCATCCCCAACAATCCTTTCTTTCCGAGACCAGTCTGTTTTTCCCCCAGGATTGCCATTAATGTCCCAACTGGAAGATTTGCTTTTGTCTTGGGTACAATAGTGATTTTTGTTCCCTCTTTGAAACGCTTAACTAGTGCAATCCCATGGGTTGCCTGCCGATGTTCAATCCATCCGTCTTTTTTAAGGAGCCTGATTAATTCTAAACCGGTTAAGGCAGGGATCTTTTGGTATTTCAAATATTCCGGGCTTCCTTAGGAATAGGATAAATATGTGCTCTCACATAGGTGTCTGTATCCAAAGGCCCGGATATCTTGATATCATTCTTTTTTGGCTTATGAGAATGAAAATTGATATTGTGTTTATCAAAAAACCGCGCTCTCTCTCCGAGTTCCTCCAAAGTATCCAAATTGAGCAAGACTGCCTCTTTCAATTTTTTATGAGCCTCAGGAATGGAACGTCCGAACGTAGATGTTCCCAGTTCCTCGCATAATGCTGTCCATTTGTTTCCTTCCCTACGAAATTTAAAGGTAACGATGATGTAACCACTCTTTTTCACGGTCATAACGATATTCATTTTACCACAGACCTCTCTAAAAGAAAAAAGCTAAATGACCTTCTTTCCTAAAATATAGACGGAGAATCTCTCCTATCTTTCTCAATTAGGTTGTTAATGGTGGATAATATACATAATATCAACTGATGTAATTTATTTGTATTCAACAAGTTGAAGTTTTGCTTATTGCGATTTTATCCCAGTTTAGCCAAAAAATTGGGGTCATTTCCCGTTTTTTAAAAAAAGGGGACTGAAAAAAAGGGGACTGGCTCATTTTTCAGTAAGGAAAATTGTGCATGTCCCCATTTTTTTATCAAATGTCATGCGAGCCACCGGAGGGAAAGAATATTTATATTAAAATTTACACTGTCGAACCTAACAGTCTGACAAGCTTCAAATCTGTTATCTTTCCGAATAGTTTTACATCAGCGGTGATAAAATCACAGTTAAGTCTCTCAGCTAAAACCACATAGCTTGCATCATAAACACTGATTGTATATTTATGTGAAACTCTAATGGAAGAGAGAAATTCTTCTATGCCTAAAGTGAATGTTTCAATTTCAAGATTAAATATCTCAGCTAAAGCTGAGGAAGCATTTTTTACAGACATAAGGACTTTAGTGGCTAAAACATTAGCCAATTCATAATATAAAAGCTCAGGGGCAGCAATTTTATCTTCTCCTGTAATGTGATTCTCCCTCAGTTGGAGCGCGAGGGGAGTGTCCTTCTCTTTAAAAATCAATTTCAAGATTATAGAGGCATCTAAGACAATCATCTCTCTTCTCTCATTTGACGAATGATTTCCACTGAATTTAAGCCTTTTAATTGCTTAATATGTTTTTCTCGCCATTGGTCGATCTTAGATGCAGCTGAGCGAAGTCTTCTCTCTCGCTCCTTTTCCTCTTTAATCTCTTTGTAATCTTCAAAAGGAATCATCACAACCAAAGGCCTATTTGCTCGAGAAATAACTATAGGTGTTTTTTTATTATGCACCTCATCTAATGTGCTTCCAAGTTTTTTACGGAGAGTTAATGCATTTATAGTTTTCACCATTACCTCCAAGCGATATAGCTATAATATATGATATAATATAATATATGTCAATCAATACAACAGGTCTTGCAGGATAATATTTATCAAATGTCATTGCGAGCGACCGGAGGGAGCGTGGCAATTTCATAGAAGTATGAATTCAATAAGACAAGATCTCAAATTTATTTGAAAATAAAGAATTGATTTATTTCAAGATGTTAATACTCTCATATACATCATTGATGAGTTCTTTTATTTCCTAATAAGGAGTCAAAAATCAAGTTCTAACTGAGGATTTTTTTTCTTTATAGATCATCTTCTTTACCGGTTAGCATGATTTTTGGATTTTTTAGTAAATCCAGGATGATGGACTCCTTATTGAGTACAACTGTACTCATAATGGAGTACACTATCAAGCAATTTTCTTAGATAAGTCAATCTTTATAGACGAGTAATTTTCTTATCTTTCTCAATTAACGAAAGAATCAGCTAGGAAGGAAATGATCTTCAATTTCTTTTCTAACCTGTTTTATGGCATCATCAACATCTTTACGCTTTAAGCCTGCCTGCTTAGCTTGGAGTCGTGCCTTTTTAATGAGGTTATCAAATTCGTTCATCGATGGATGTTTAATTGCTTTTAAAATCACGACGTCCTCACTACCGACGACCACAAATTGGACACCTGCCTTTAGACCTAGACGTTTCCTTATTATTTCAGGAATTACAATCTGGCCTTTTGATGACATTTTAGTTGTTGCTAAACTTGACATTATTTTTCTCCATAAACAATCTTACTGGTAAGATTAAAACCTGAATTATACCAATTTTCAATAGAGGTGGATCTCCAAGATTGAATTATGAGCAAGGCTATTTTAGATCTTTCAGGAAAGATTGATGATTCTTATCTCCAAGGTCCTGGTGGCTTCCAATTTTTCTGAAAGACAATATTACTGGCTAAAGCAGAAATAACCGGGCTTATAAAAGTTTTTAGCCCAGTGATTACTTCTGAAAAATTCTTGGGTGTATTAGTAAGTTTTGTCCTTTGGATGAATGCTCGCCATTGATTCTGTTTCCCTTTGTCTGATGAAAATGATCCCTGAAAAACCACCGGATTTGAAATGAATTTTGTTTTTCTATTTTCGAATGTTTTCCTGAATGCCGTGCTCAGCACATGGCCCATGAAATCAAATTGTTGAGATAGCAACCAAATGTCATAGAAATCCTTCATTCTACTGTTCAGCACTCCAAGTTTCACCATGGCCTGGAATTTTTCAGAAATAATGCTTTCCTTGCTGTATCCTCTTATTATAGGGGCTGGAAAGCCGAGAATTGTGGGATAAGTGAATTTTGTAGCCTTAGGAACGATTACATCACCAAATCCGATGTCGATTTGGACAGATAAGCGAATGGTGCCCAGATTTCCTTGAATGCGTACTCTTACACCTTCATATTCTACATCTTTAGTAATCCGTGTTGCAGAGATTGTTTCTGGATGGAAAGAAATCCCATCCAGCACAACTTTTTGTTTGCAAATCCTTTTCATAGAATCGATGATAGCATCGAGATTGTTATCAATTTTCCCAAGAAGATCGACATCCTTTGTGGGACGGGGAAATTTTGTATTCCAAGCAAAAAACATTAATGCTCCTTTGAGCATGTATTTTTCTTCGAACGGACTTTGCGCAAGACGGAAAATGAACCTTTCAATGGTATAGTACTGCAAAAGCTCATTGAATGGCCTCCCAGATTTCTTAGCCTCATTTAAAAG